>JAGYOB010000305.1 GCA_018399515.1 Candidatus Nanopelagicales bacterium | reverse complement strand
TGTGCCGAAGGCGCTTTGGCGCTTCGACACAGTGGAGGTCTGCCATGAATCCGCGTACCCGCATCCCGACCGTGTTGACTATCGAGGGTCGAGACCTCCTCACGAAGCGTTTACGCGAGATCCACGAAATCCGAATGGCGGAACTGCAGCCGCACCTGATGGGGCCCGAACGCGACGAGCGCGATGTCGCTCTCTTCGAAACGCTGCTTCAGGAGGCTGCCGAACTTGAAGGGCTGCTAGCCGAGGCCGGCACTCTCGAACTGGCAGCCGACCCCGATCAGGTGGGTCTGGGGACCCGCGTGCGCATCTCGATGCCTGATGGAACAAGTGAATGGGTTCGGCCCGTGCACCCTGCCGAGGCGACGGTCGATTCCGAGCGGATCAGCATCGAGTCACCCCTGGCCCAGGCGTTGAGTGGGTCGGTGGTGGATGACGTGGTTCAGGTGTCGGCACCCACCGGCGAATGGCAGTGCCGTATCGAAGCCATCGAGCGGTGACCCCGGGTCGGGCGTGTTCCCCTGCGCCTGAGAGAGTCTGGCCTCAATGAGTTGGGATCTCGTAGCGACGAATATCGCCTCCGTTCCCGTCCTGGCCTTCCTCCTCGGAGTGCTCGCCGCGGGCCTGAAGGCCGATCTGCGTCTGCCTGATGCGGTGTATCAGGCAACCTCGATGTACCTGCTGTTGGCCATCGGACTCAAAGGTGGCGTCGCACTCCGAGAGTCGTCGCTAACCGAAGTCGCCGGACCCGTTGCCGCAACCTTGGTGCTTGGCGTGATCGTTCCGGTGCTGGCGTTCGTGATCCTGCGGGTGCTCACCCGGTTGGGGCCGGTGGATCGGGGCGCACTCGCCGCGCATTACGGCTCGACGTCGCTGGTGACGTTCACCGCGGCACTGGTGTTTCTCGAGGCGAGCAATATCTCATACGAAGGCTATGTCGCGACGCTCCTGACGATCCTGGAGATTCCCGGCATCCTGGTCGGTCTGCTGCTGGCGGGTCGAGCGATGAGCGGCGGGAATAAACGGGGTTGGTCCGAGGCGCTGCGTGAAGTGCTGCTGGGTCGATCGGTCCTGCTCCTCGCCGGTGGTTTGGTGATCGGATACCTCGCCGGCCCCAATGGTTACGCCAGCGTTGAACCGTTCTTCGGTGGGCTTTTCACCGGGGTGCTGGCACTGTTCCTGCTGGAAATGGGTGTGCTCGCCGGGCGTCGTCTGGGTGCCCTGCGCGAGGCCGGGTGGGGGCTACCGGTTTTCGCTATCGCGTTTCCCATTCTGGCCGGCACCCTGGGCATCATCGGTGGCCTGGTTGCCGGCATGTCCACCGGCGGTGCGATGGTTCTGGGCGTGCTGACGGCGAGTGCGTCCTATATCGCCGCACCCGCAGCCGTGCGTCTGGCTCTACCCGAAGCCAACCCGGGCATCAGCCTGACGGCCAGTCTGGGTATCACGTTCCCGTTCAACCTGGTCATCGGAATTCCGCTCTATCTGCTCATTGCCGAATGGCTGGCAGGCATTCTGTGACTATGACTGGAGGTCACCGCTGATGGATACCAGAGGTTTCGTCACCTGCATCACCATCGTCGCCGAGTCGATCGTGGAAACACGTCTGCTGGAGGGACTTTCAGCGAGCGGAGCACGCGGTTGGACGATCACCCCGGCGCGTGGCAGCGGGCCGAAGCATCAGGGGATGAGTGAGATCGAAGGCGGCAGCATCCGGGTCGAGGTCTTGGCTTCCGCGTCGGTAGCCGACCGCATCTGGCAGTTGCTCCGCGAGGACTACTTCACTAATTACTCCATCGCCGCGTGGGAATATCCGGTGCAGGTCGATCGTGCAGAACGTTATTGCGATCCCGCTCCACCGCGCTGACGGTTCCTACGCACACCCCACCACGCACCGAGCCCGCCGCCGATCAAGGTCAGACCGGGGACGAGGTTGAAGGCCAAACCCTGCATCTCGCGGAGCAGACTGCTCTGCGATTCCAGCCAGGGGTCCAGTAGCAGATATGCGCCAGCGCCGATCGCGAATCCGAGGATCGCGCCGATCGCCACACCGATCACGATGGGTAGTGAGCGTGCTCGCTGCGGCTCGGGCGCTGACATGTTCACTCTGTGAGATCCACGTCTTCCACGAGCCCGTCAGCAGGCTTGGGCTGACGCCCACGGTTGCCGAGGAGCGGCACCGAAACGACCGCGGCCGCCAGCACACCCCAGCCGGCAATGCGCAGGGCATCGGTGACCCCGACCAGATAGGCCTCGCCGGCGATCTTTGCAGCCTGGGCACCGGCCTTTTGGCGGATCTCGGGGATGGCCCCAGAGATCACCTCGTCGGAGAGGTCAGCGGCGTTCGCGATCGACGACGAGGTCGCCTGCCATGCGGCCGCCACCTGGGTGGCCGAGATCGCGCCGACGACCGCGATCCCCAGCACGGCCGAGATCGACCCGATGAGGTTCAAGAATCCTGAGACGGCACCGGTGGACTTGCGTGGCACGGCTTCCATAGCTCCGGCGCTCACAGCGGGCATACCGAAGCCTAAGCCGGCACCCATGATGGCGAGGAACAGCGCGACCGACCAGGGACCGGTCGACTCGCTCATCGTGGACAGCCCGAACAGTCCGGCAGCGGTGAGAGCCAGGCCGAGCCCGCTGGTCAGGCCCAGGCCGATCCGCCGCATCACCAGCGGCGAGATGGGAGACAGCACCACGAGCATGAACGAGGCGCCGAAGGACACCAGGCCGGCGATGAGTGGCGAGAAGCCCAGGACGTTCTGTACCAGCATCGTCTGCTGCAGCATCGCACCGGCGAGCACCATGCCGAGGATGACGAGGAGCACCAGCGTCGCGGGGATCGGCGCGACCTTGATCGCGGCCCAGTCGGTCAGCGGCATCGGGCTGCGCCGCTGCTGGAGGACAAGTGCGAGCACCACGAGAAGGCCTACGAGAACCGGTCCCCAGACGACCGGACTTGTGAACGGATTGTGCTCGAGCAGGCTCAAGCCACCGGCGATGAAGATCATCGACATCGTCAGCAGTGCTGCCCCGAGGACGTCGACTTTGGACTGTGATCGCGTTTCCGGTGTGTCATTGGGAACCTCGCGCATGACCAGGGGGATGACTAAAGCCATGAGGATGACGTTGATGCCGAACACCGAACGCCAGCCGAGGGCGGAGACGAGGACACCACCGATGAGCGGACCGAGAGCGGAGGCACCGGAGGTGACGGCGGTCCACAGGCCGATGAGTTTGCCGATCTGATCGCGGGGGACTGCTGCAACGAGCATGGCCAGGGCCAGGGTGCCCATGGCGCCAGAACCGACGCCCTGCAGGGCGCGACCGATGATGAGCGGGATCATGCCGGGGGCTAGGGCGCTGACAAGTGAACCGACGGCGAAGACTCCGGCACCGAACAGATACAGCCGGCGCCGGCCGAGCCGATCGCCGAGAGCACCGAAGGGTACGGCGAGTGCGGCACCGGCGACCATGTATGCCATCACGGCCCACTGCAGTTGCAGCATGCCCTCGTTGAATTCACGCTGGATCGACGGCAGTGCGACGGACATGACGCTGAGGTCGAGGCCGACGAGGAACTGCCCGATGGCCAGGGCGAGCAGAGCCAGTGAGGTCTTGGGGCTGCGGATCTTGTCGCTCATAGCGGTGAAGAGCATAGTCGGGTATCCGCACACACCTGTGCGCCCTCCTGCCCATAGAGTCAGGCGGGTGGCGGTGACCGTGGAAGTGCCAGTGCGCTGGGTGGACCTCGATGCCCTGGGGCATGTCAACAATGCGGTGTATCTGAACTATCTGGAGGAAGCACGCGATCGCCTGTTGGAGTCGCGCCTAGGCGGAGCTTTCGCGCACGTCGTGATCGCCCGGGTGGAGATCGACTACCGCCAGGAGATCGCTCGCGGAGTTCGGTTCGTCATGGTGTCGGCATCGGTGGAGTCCGTGAGCACTTCGAGCATCGTGACCGTCGAGCGGATCGTGCTCCCCGATCGGACGTTGAGTGCGCAGTCGCGCACGGTGAATGTGATGCGGACATCGGACGGATCGGAGAGCCGACCGCTCACCGATGAAGAGCGCGCCGGGTTGGAAATCGCGCGTGAGGAAACTTCGGGCGGTTCTTCGGGTGGATGAGGCCCGAATCGGGCACTATTCGCCCGAAGAAGAATTACGGGTGAGTTCGACCTCGAAGGTGGTGTTCTCCTCGCCGAGGCGGATGTAGCGCACTGCCATGCGGTCCTCGTTCACCACGCCGGAGAAGAACCCTTCCTCCTCGGTGAGCACGAACGTCGTGAAGCCCAGCCCGATCTGGCCGACGAGCTCATCGCGATCGGTCTGACCGTTGCTCGTCCATTCCTCATAGCCCCACACGCTGGCACCTTCTTGACGCTCGATGACGATCGTCTCGGTCGCCGTCGCCACGGTTCCGTCGGGTAGGGGATAGGTGTATTCCCCGGTCCACGTACCGATCATGTTGACCGGTTCGCTGGGTCCGCCGGGTGCGCAGGCGGTCACGCCCAGCGCGAGCGCTGCAGCGGAGACGGCGAGAACGCCACGGGAAACGCGACTGCGGGGCATGAGAGTCATGCCCCGCAGTCTGCCAGGTCGGCTTTGTGTTGCGTGTCAGGACTGTGGCATCTGCCCGTCGACGTAGTACGCCTTCACCTGCGGCATCACCGGTCGCATCATGAACAGTGGTCGGCGAAGACCTGCAGCGCTCGGGCCCGGCTTCGTCCATGACATCCATTCGCGGTACACCGCTCGTGACTTCTCAGTGTCGACGACGACATCGCCGTACTTATCCTCGTCGTGCGCTCGTTCGATGCTGACCTTCTGGTGCCAGCAGTGCATGCCCGACCAGGTGTCCGGGTGAACGGGGAATGCGAGGTTTTGGTGCACGCCCGGGTCCTCCCAGGTGATGCGGGTGGAATCAGCATCCTCGCTGACGAAGGGACGCACGCCTTCCTTGTAACGCAGCCGCCAACGGCCGTCGGGCAACTTGCCGATGTCGACCTTGCCGGTCACCCAGCGGCTGCCGGCATCATCTGTCGTACGCCAGCGCCCCATGTGGTGGCTGAGCGCGGTGATGCCCGGGCGCACGCCCTCGGTCACCCACACGCGAGCGACGAAGTAGCCGATCTCGGTCGTGACGCGAACCATGTCGCCGGTCTGCAGTCCACCGAGACGCTGTGCATCGATGGGATTCATCCACATCGGGTGCTTATTGCTGATCTCGTTGAGGTACTTCGCGTTACCCGATCGCGTGTGGATGAGCGTGGGCAGCCGGAAGGTCGGCACGAGTAGCATCTCGCCCTTGTCGTGATCGATGCCGCTGTGGTGCACGTGCGATTCGATATAGGTCGGGGTGGCGTGCTCGGCCCAGCCGAAATCCTCCATCGCGGGGGAGTAGATCTCCAGTTTGCGGGAGGGGGTCAACCAACCGGCGACCTTCGTGCCGTCCTCCATCTGGATGCCCACTGCACCGGGCTCACCGACCAGTGGCTTCTGCGTCTGCGGGGTGATCGGCTTGCGCAGCACGCCGTTCTCGTCAGGCACCGCACCCTCGAGTTCTGCCTCGGTGAGCAGCCGCTCATCCTGGCGATAGAGACCATTGGCCACCTCGACGGCTCCGTACTTGCGCATGTACTCCAGCGGGGTGAGGCCCTCCTTGGCGGCCTTCTCCGGCAGTCCGGGTACGTTCTTATCGAACACGTAGCCGTAGTAGTCGTCCACGGTCATCTTCTCGCCCGGTCGACCCGGGGCCTCGAAGTACTCGCGGATGCCGAGTGAACCGTCCGGGTCGATGCGCCAGGACAGTTCGAACCAGAACTCGACCTCTTCCCAGACCTCGCCCGGGTTGGCATCGCGGGTGTCGCCGATCTTCTCGCCCATCTTCTCCAAGGCGACGCGACGCACCGGCTGGCGGAAGCCCAGCCACTTGCCGGCGTACTGCTCATAGGATTGCGTGTCGTGGCGCTCAGTTGAGTGCCCGAACGGCAGCACGTAATCAGCCCACACCGCGGTCTCGTTCCAGGTCGGTGTCATCGCGACATGGCAGCCGACGAGGTCCTCGCGTGACAGGGCCTCGATCCAGGTGAAGCCATCGGGATTGGTCCACACCGGGTTGTACACGCGGGTGAAGTACACGTCGAGTTTGCCGCGGCCCTCGAGCAGGAAGTGCGGCAGCAGGATCGACAATTCGTTGGTGGCCAGAGGGAACTCGTTCGGCCACAGCAGTTCGTTCCAGGAATCATGACCACCGGGCATGTTCGGGCCGTGCGGGATGAGCTTGTTCCAGCCGTTCGGGCTGGTGCCCCCCTCTTGGCCGATGCTTCCGGTGAGCACGGTCAAGAAGAACAGCGCACGTGCCACCGCCCAGCCACCGCGGTTGCCTGCCGACGCAGCGCGCCAGGTGTGCGCAGCGAGTCGACCATTGGCCTTGGACACGATCTTGGCGACTCGTTCGACCTGCTTGAGCGGTATGCGACACTCCGACGCCGCGTATTCGAAGGTGTACTGCGCGTAGTCGTCGGTCAGTGCGCGCTTGAAGGCCTCGAAGTCATCGCGGTTGGCCTGCGGATGCATCTTCTCCAGATAGGTCTGCCAGTTGACCCAGCGACGCACATACGCCCAGTCGACGTTGTCAGTGCGCAGGAGATAGGAAGCGATTGCCAGCAGTAGCGCGGCCTCGGTGCCGGGCCACGCTGCGACCCACTCATCGGCCTTCGCCGCGGTGTTCGAGAGGCGCGGATCGACGGAGATGATCTTCGCCCCGCCGTGGACCTGTGCTTCGATGATGCGCTGGGCGTGGGGATTGAAGTAGTGCCCGGATTCCAAGTGCGCTGAGATGAGCAAGATCACGTTGGCATTGGCGTGATCGGGTGATGGCCGGTCGTAGCCACCCCACATCGAATAGCCGAACCGTGCGCCGGCCGAGCAGATATTCGTGTGCGTGTTGTTGCCGTCGACCCCCCAGGCCAGCAGCACGCGCTCGATGAAGCCGTCCTCACCGTGGCGGCCGACGTGGTACATCACGTCATTGGGGCGGCCGTCGGTGATCGCTTTTCGGATGCGTGCGGCGATGTCATCAAGGGCGTCATCCCAACTCACCGGCTCGAACTGCGCCGAACCGCGCGGGCCGACGCGCTTCATCGGGGTCAGGATGCGCTCGGGATCCGACGTCTGGTTGATCGTGGCCGGACCTTTCGCGCAGTTGCGTCCGCGTGATCCCGGGTGCGCCGGGTTGCCCTCGATCTTGGCGACCTCTTTTGTCTCCTTGTCGACATAGGCCAACAATCCGCACGCAGACTCGCAGTTGAAGCAGGTCGTGGGCACCAACATGTAGTGCTTCTCGACCTTGCGCGGGTGGGCCTTGGCGTCGTACATAACGACGTCGTCCCACTGCTCGACCGGCGGGTAGTTGGAGACCGTCTCGCGCACGCGCAGGCCGTGGTGTTCGGGGGCATCAGCCCCCACGGGTTCGGCAGCAGGACCGTGTGCGGTGTAGGAGTCCGGATCGCGAGGCTTCATGGTGGGTGGGTGCCTTCCGCTCGTGGATGGTCGTCGTGTCGGGGGTCAGGACAGGGGCGGGTCCTGCGCGGCCATCACGTAGACGCGCTCGTGCATGACGAGTGCGACCTGGACGATCAGACCGGCGAGGACCGCGAGAATGACCGGGCCCCCGAGGGCGACGGGCAGTGCGATAAGACCACCGAGGATGGACAGGACGACTGAGCCGCCCCAGAACATTCCGCGGTAGCGACCGTGGGTGATCGCATGCGCGGCCACCCCGGCGTTGCGGGTGGGGTGGTTGCCGCCGAATTCGACGGCGGTGATGAGCAGGTGCGCGACGACACCGGCGATGAGCGCCCAGGCCAGCCACTCCATGGTGCCTTCACCGGGAGCGAGAATCGTGCCAATAATGAGCAGTGCGCCGGCACCGACCATGACGGCCTGGGCCTGCAGGTGCCAAAACAGCACCGGTGACTGCCACAGATCCCGGCCCTCAGCCTGGCCGAACAAGAACGCGGTGTAGCCGGCCACCATCATCGCCGCGGGGATCGCCGGCCATGCCAGCACGTCGATGACACCACCGAAGGAGCCGAGGTCCAGCAGGTCGGCGGCTCCGGCGAGGAACCACAGACCGCCGATGCCGGCACCGATGGTGAGGAAGATGCCACCGATCGCCAACCACGATCGTCGGTTGACCTTGCGTGGATCGAGCAGGAACAAGAACCGTTTCGGCTGCTTGAGGTCCCACACCAGCAGAACCGCGGTGACGAGCAGGAACACTTCGGTCAACAGCGGTGCCACCACGGTGATGAGACTGCTGCGGTCGGTGGTGAGCAGGATGATCAGCGCACCGAGCAGCAAGGTGCCGGCCGCGATCGACTTGGTCCACAGATAGGTCCAGACCTTCCAGCCCCAGGGGCGGGGGTGGGCGGTGTTGAGTGTCGTGCGCGCCCCGGACATCGGGTCGCCGGGCAGTTCGGCGGCCGTTTCCAACCGCAGGGGATCGGCGTCAGCCCACAGGTAGGTGTCTTGGACAGGTGCGGCCAGCGGGTCGAGCGTCGACTGGTCGGCGCCGACGTAGTAGACGTTCGGTCGCGTGCCCTGCTCGGGCGTGCGAACGTTGACCGGTTCGATGCTCAAGAACTTGCTGATCCCGCTCGTGGGATCGTCGATGTCGCCCATCCAGATGGACTCGGTCGGGCAGACCTGCACGCACGCCGGTTCCAGGCCCTGATCGATGCGGTGGGCGCAGAAGTTGCACTTCGCCGCGGTGTGGGTGTTCTCGTCGATGTAGATGGCGTCATAGGGGCAGGCCTGCATGCACATCTTGCAGCCGATGCACTGGCTGCTGTCGAAGTCGACGATGCCGTCATCGCGGATGAACAGCGCCGTCGTCGGGCAACCCTTGACGCACGGAGCATCCGTGCAGTGGTTGCACCGCATCACGGCCATCTCGCGGGTCGTCGTCGGGAATTCACCCTTGTCGACGTATTTCACCCAGGTGCGAAACTGCCCGACGGGGACGTCGTGTTCGGTCTTGCAAGCGACCGTGCAGGCGTGGCAGCCGATGCAGGTGCGTTGATCGATGGCGAAGCCGTAGCGCAAGGCAGGTCACTTCTTCCGAATGTAGAACTTCAGGACGTCGCCGTCCTCGGCCGAATCGATCAGTTCGTTGCCGGTCTGGGTGGCCCAGGCCGGGATGTCCGAGCGAGCGCCGGCATCGGTGGCCTCGACGAGCATCACTTCACCCTCGCCGATCTCCTTGATTCCCTTGGCGGTCATCAGCACCGGCATCGGGCAGGTCATGCCCTTGGCGTCGACGGTCTTGTTCACATCGGTCATGGCGTGTCCTTTGCGTTGAGGTGCCCGAGGAATCGGGATAACACGGGATTAGATGAACAGGTTGATCTGGGACTTCGACATCGCCTGCAGAGCCGTCGCAGCTCCGACCGGTTGACCGAGGCCATCGATCATCTGGTCGGGCTCGATGCCCATGAGGTCCATGGTCATCTGGCAGGGCCACAGCTTCACGCCCATGTCCTTGCAGATATCGAGCAGATCCTCAGGGGGCATGAGGTTGTTCTTCTCGGCGACCTTGCGCATCATCCAAGCGCCGGAGCCACCCATATTGAGCTTGCTGAGTTTGGCCTTTTTCATGCCGGGTGCGTTCATGCCGGCCAGGGCCTTGGTCATCGAGTCGTTGCCGGTGATGCGGACGTCGTCCTTCACCAGGGGGAACAGGCCCCAGAAGGTGAAGAAGACGGTCACGTCCATCCCGGTGGCGGCTCCCGTGGAACTCAAGATCATCGTCGGCCAGAGTTTGTCGAGGTCACCGCTGAAAGCGATGATCGTCATGGAATCCGGGGTGTCGGCATCGGTGCTCATCGTGAGATCTCCTTGCGGGAGTCGGCAGTGGTCCCTTCACGGTAGGCCCCTGATCGAGCCTCCGGGACGGAATGTCCGTGCATTTGCCCGAAACCCTAGCGCGAACACTGATCCAGATATTAGCGTTTGCGCATATTCGTGGCATCGGGTCGCCGACTGCCATACCGACCAGCCCCGACCGGGGCCGGCAGGACGGACGGAGAGCACGACATGACCGCATCCATCACCCCGGCACAGTTGTATGCCGAGATCGAGCGTGGCGAAACCCCCTTCATCCTCGACGTGCGCAACCAGGATGAGTACGCCGCCTGGCAGATCGAGGGCCCGCGGCCGGTGCCGATGAAGAACGTGCCGATCTGGGTGGCCGTCGAGGACAGCGAATCCCTGGCGGCCGAACTCCCCGAGGATGCCGTCGTCGTCTGCGCCCATGGGAACGGATCCGACCTGCTCATCGATGTGCTCGAGGAGGAGGGACGGCGCGTGCGCACCCTGGAAGGCGGCACCGCAGCGTGGGCTGCCCTGCTCGTCCCGCGCGAACTGCCCGGCCTTCCTGAGGGGATGCGCGGCTGGCAGATCCAGCGCCCGTCGAAGGCGTGCCTGTCCTACCTGATCGGAGTTCCCGGCCAGGGCTGCATCGTGGTCGATCCGGCCCGGTTCCCCGAGCCGTACGAGGCGCTCGCAGCCGAGCACGACATGACGATCCTTCATGTGATTGACACTCACGTGCATGCCGACCACATCACCGGCGGAATCGAACTCGCCGAGCGAAACGATGCCTCCTACAGCGTGCCGATCGAGGACACCGGTGGCCCGACGCCGTTCCCGAATACCCCGCTGGTCGACGGCGAGGTCATCGATCTCGGTGATGCGCAGATCGAGACGCTCGCTATCAAGATGCCCGGTCACACTCCGGGCACAACCTGCGTGCATATTCCTGGTCATCTGCTGCTGACCGGTGACACGGTGTTCGTCCGCGGGGTGGGCCGCCCCGACCTCACCGGTAAGGCTGAGGAGCTCGCTCGCGAGCTTTACCACACGGTGCACGACCGGTTGCAGCCGTTGGACCCAGCGACGATGATCCTGCCTGCACACTGGTCGACACCCGACGAGGTGGCCGCAGACGGTCTGGTGCGCACCACGCTCGGACACGTCTTCGAGTCGACGTTGCTCAGCGAGGCCGACCTGGTCCACTTCGTGCAGGAGATCGTGACGAGCTTGCCGGCCGCCCCGGACACCTACGACACCATTCGGCTGGTGAACTCCGGCCAGGCCGCAACGGCCGAAGAGATCGAGTTTCTGGAGATCGGCAAGAATCAGTGCGCGGCGTCCACCACCGTGTGACGAACGCGACCTAGGGCATGATGAGGGCATGGACCGAGCGACCTCGATCGAAATCCATGAGTTGCATGCTCGACTGTGCAAGGCGATCGCTGATCCCAAGCGACTGCTGATCATCAACGAGTTGCGCAATGGACCGATGAGCGTCGGTGACTTGGCCGAATCACTGGAGATCAGTCAGTCCAACTGCTCACAGCACTTGGCGATCCTGCGCGACCGCGGCGTGGTCGAAGCGCAGCGGCGGGGATCGACGGTGCTGTATTCGCTGCGCGGAGGCAAGGTCGTCGCCGCAATAGATCTGCTGCGGGATTTCATGGCGGACGAGCTCGGCAGCCAAAGCCGCCTGGGCCAGGCGGCTGCATCTCTCACCCGTTCTTGACCGCCGCCTCGATAGCGGTGGTCAGTCGCTGTCGAGCGCCGACCAGGCTGGGTCCGTACCACGTCAGATCGCGCCCGCTGACACATGCGTGTGCAATCCCGTCGAATACTTCCGGACCATCATCAGCGCTGAACGCATACGGTTCGTCGGGCAGCACGAGCAGATCGGGTTCGGCAGCGAGGATCTGCTCGACGCTCACCTTGGGATAATGGTCCTCGTTTCCCGCGAAGACGTTCGTGATGCCGCAGCGAGCAAGGACGTCACCAGCGAAGGTGTCGCGGCCCAGCACCATCCACGGACGACGCCAGATCGGAATCGCCGCCGTCACGGTTTCCGCCGGCGCAGGCTCACCCCATTCCTCGCGCGCCGCGACCAACCAGTCAGGATCCACCTGCGCACCGCAGGCCCGCAACATGTCACCCAGGGCATCGAGAGCCGCGGGCACCGTTTTGGGATACATCACGTGGACGTGAAGTCCCGCGGCTGTCAGGTGGTCGAGGTCGTGTGCCCGGTTCTCCTCGGCGTTGGCTATGACGAGATCCGGGGCCAAAGAGATGATCAGGTCGAGATCGGGGTTCTTCGTCCCGCGAATCCGCACGACATCGAGATCACCCGGATGCGTGCAATAGTCCGTGGCGGCGACGAGTCGACCCGGGAGGGTAGCCGCGATCGCCTCGGTCAGCGAGGGGACGAGCGAGACGATCCGGTCTGCCACGGAAATCAGCGATCGGGGTGGGTGCTACGCGGTGGAGGTGTGGGTGGCGAGCGTCCCCATCACCGCGGCGCGGCCGGCCTCCAGCCGTGCGACCGGGACGCGGAACGGTGAGCAGGACACGTAGTCGATGCCGACGCCGTGGAAGAAGTGGATCGAGTCGGGATCCCCGCCGTGCTCGCCGCAGACGCCGAGTTTCAAGTTCGGCTTCGTGGCCCGGCCCTTCTCGGTGGCAATCCGGATGAGTTCGCCGACCCCATCGACGTCGAGGCTTTCGAAAGGCGACACGGTGAACACTCCCTTGTCGAGGTACTGAGCGAAGAACGCGCCCTCGACGTCATCACGGGAGAAGCCCCAGGTGGTCTGTGTGAGGTCATTGGTGCCGAAGGAGAAGAAGTCCGCTGCCTCGGCCACGCGGCGGGCGGTGAGTGCCGCACGGGGAAGCTCGACCATCGTGCCGATCGGCATCGACAGCGTGAGGCCGTTGTCGTCGGCGACCTCCGCGACGATATGGCCGACCTCGTCTCGCACCAGGTGCAGTTCCATGACCGAGCCGATAAGCGGGATCATGATCTCCACTTTCGGCGCACCTCCGGCTTGGACACGCAACGCCGCCGCCTCGGCGATCGCGCGAACCTGCAGCGCATACAGTCCGGGCAGAACGAGCCCGAGCCGAACGCCACGTAGGCCCAGCATCGGATTCGACTCGTGCAGTTTCTCAACGGCGTGGAGGAGTGCGACATCGCGTTCGTCGGGAGTTCCTCGTTCCTGCGCCACGGCGACACGCACTGACAGGTCGACCAGGCTGGGCAGAAACTCATGCAGTGGGGGATCGAGGAGCCGGATCGTGACGGGCAGATCATCCATCGCCTCGAGGATGCCGACGAAGTCATCGCGCTGTAGCGGAAGAAGTTCCGCGTACACCGTCTCGCGCTGTTCGGAAGTCTCGGCGAGCACGAGGCGCTCGATGAGGATGCGACGGTCACCGAGGAACATGTGCTCAGTGCGGCACAGGCCGATGCCTTCGGCGCCCAGGGTGCGAGCTCGGGTTGAATCGGTCACCGTGTCGGCGTTGGCGCGCACGCGAAGCCGGCGCACCTGGTCGGCATGCTGCAAGATCCGATCGACCGACATGATGAGTTCGGCTATCTCCTCATCGGCGGCCTCGATGGCGGCGGTCAGTCCAGATTCGAGGTAGGTCACCACCGGTGAAGCGACGACGGGGACAGCCCCCACGAACACCTGACCGGTTGATCCATCGAGAGACAGGACATCACCTTCGACGACGACGAGGTCTCCTGCGGATGCACGCTTGGCCGCGGGATCTACATCGAGTTCCTCCGCGCCCACGATGCAGGTCGTGCCCATGCCGCGAGCAACCACGGCGGCGTGGGAGGTCTTTCCGCCGCGTGAGGTGAGGATGCCCTCGGCTGCGATCATCCCCTCGAGATCATCCGGGTTGGTTTCACGACGGATCAAGATGACCTTCTCACCGCGCGCGGCCCATTCGGCGGCTGTCGGGGAGTCGAAGACCGCCTTTCCCACGGCAGCGCCGGGGCTGGCGGCCATTCCGGTGGTGAGGTTGTCGCGCGGGCTTCGCGGATCGAACTGCGGGAACATCAACTTGGTCAGCTGCTCTCCGCTGACCCGCGCGAGGGCTTCATCCATGGTGATGAGGTGTTCATCGACCAATTGGGTAGCGATGCGGAATGCTGCCGCGGCCGTGCGCTTGCCGATGCGCGTCTGGAGCATCCATAGTTTGCCGCGCTCGACAGTGAACTCGATATCGCACAGATCGCGGTAGTGCGTTTCGAGGCGTCGCATGATCGTCTGGAGTTCCTCGTAGGCGGCCGGGTCGATGTCGGCCATATCGGCGAGGCTGATGGTGTTGCGGATGCCGGCGACGACATCCTCACCCTGC
>JAGYOB010000304.1 GCA_018399515.1 Candidatus Nanopelagicales bacterium | reverse complement strand
GACCCTTACCCAATCGGTGCTGCCAGCGCTCATGGAATCCCGCGGATCGGTGATCAATGTGGCGTCGGTGGTGGCGCTGCGAGGCGCTCCCACGATGGCCCACTACGGCGCAGCGAAGGCAGCGCTGGTGTCGTTCACCCAGAGCCTCGCGCTGGAGTCCGCGTGGGCCGGTGTCCGGGTGAATGCGCTGCTGCCGGGCTGGATCGATACTGATCTGACCGATTTCCTGCGCGTCAGCGACGAGGCCGAGGCCGGAGTGCTGGCTCGAGTCCCGATGGCACGCTGGGGAACTTCGGCGGAGATCGCCGAGCCGGCGGTCTTCCTGGCTTCGTCGGCGGCTGCGTTCATGACGGGGCAGTCGCTGATCGTCGACGGCGGCCTCTCGGCGATGCCGTAGGGCGATCGCCCTACGACTGGAATCCCACTAGAGGTTGGCGACTCTGCGGATTTCCTTGACGAACGCCCGCGTGCCCTCCCAGGTGGGGTGCACACCATCGGAGACGAAGAAGTCTGCGCGCCCGTCAGACACCGCGGCCCAATCCGCGATCACCGCATTGGGATAGTCGGGCACCACGTCGGCGATGACCTCGTTATTGGGTGCCGTCCAGCGCCGTGGCACGTTCACGTTGACCACGACGACGCGCTCGCGATCGGCCAGCAGATCCAGCATCGCGCGCAACTGATCTGCGGTGACGATGCCGTTGGTTCCGGCATGGATGACCACGGTGGGAGCGAGCAGATCGGCAGCGGCGAGAGCCTGGACGCGCTCGAGGATGCCCGAGGCCTGCCGACTGACCTCGGCATCGACCGCCGTTCTGGCCACCCTGTCTTGCAGGTGCCCGGCCACACCGAGCAGCACCGAGTCACCGATCGCGGTGAGGACGCCGTTGGCATTGCGCGGGGGACCGGAGTCTTGTGTCGATCCGGGAGTCGTCGATCCGGGAGTTGTTGGCTGCGAGCTCGCCGAAGCGCTGGGTTCGGAAGTCGGTACTGGGCTGGGAACGGGGGTCGGGGAGCCTGCGGGTTCAGGGCGTGGGGAGGCATCGATGAGGATGCTGGTCGGCCCACCGTCGTCGATGCCGATCGCGGCGGCGACATCGGGTGCGAGTTGGGCCTCGGTGTTCGGAGCGGTCGCCAGCCCCGCGCCGGTGAGCACGAGGGCGGCGATGCCGACGCCGCTGCCCACCAGCGCCCGCTGGGTCAGGTGGGCGCGTTCTTCATCGGGGGCCCCGCGCCAGGTATCGATGAAGCGCTTGATCGCACCCCTGCGGATGGGCATCTCCACGAAGCGGTAGGACAACTCCGCGAGGCCGAAGGTGATCGCGAAGCGCAGGATGAGCAGGGGTAGACCGTCGAGGCCGATGTCCAGATCCGGACGGGTCACCATGAAGACCGGCCAGTGCCACAGGTACAACCCGTAGGAGCGTTGACCGATGTAGCGCCATGGCTGGGTGCCCAGGGCTTTGCCGAAGGGGGAGGCGGGGTGGCTGGCCATGGCGACCAGGACGGCGACGAGGACGGCGAAGAACAAGAAGCCACCGCGGTAGAGCCACCCGTCGAACTCGCCGACCTGCCAGAAGATCCAGATGACAGCCGCGAGGGAGATCACACCGATCCCGATCAGCGCGGCGCGGGCGCCCGGTGGTACCCGGGTCGGCAGGCGCCCGGGTCGCCAGACGGTGGCCAGGGCCGCGCCGATGAGCAGGCCCATGACGTGGGTGTCGGTGCCGAAGTACGCGCGGCTGGGATCGGCCAGTTCGGGGTAGCCGTTGCTGACCGACAGCGCAGCCATCCACACGGTGGAGGCGATGGCGCCGATGAGCGCGGTGATGAGCACCGCGCGGCGCTTGCCGACCTTCAAGGCCACGAGAGTCAGTGCGGGCCAGATCAGATAGAACTGCTCCTCGATCGCCAGCGACCACAGGTGTTTGAGCAGTGGGGGCCGGCCGATGAACTCGAAGTAGGACTGATCGGCGGCGATGTACCACCAGTTGTTGACGTAGAACAGCGAGGCGATGGCATCGGTGCGGAACGCCGGTGCGGCATCTCGATAGATGAAGGCCGCTGCCACCCCGACCACCGCGAGCATCAACAGCAGGGCCGGTAGCAGCCGGCGGGCTCGGCGGATGTAGAACGTCTTGAAGTCCAGGCGCCCGCGTCTATCGAACTCCTCGAGGACCAGCGAGGTGATCAAGAAGCCCGACAGGACGAAGAACACGTCGACGCCGAGGAAGCCGCCGGGCATCCAGGGTAGATCGGCGTGGTAGAGCATGACCCCCAGCACCGCGAGGGCGCGGATGCCGTCGAGGCCGGGCAGGTAGCCCATCTCACCCTTTTTGCGGCCCCGGTCAAGATTCCACGGAACCTGTTCGGT
>JAGYOB010000303.1 GCA_018399515.1 Candidatus Nanopelagicales bacterium | reverse complement strand
CGTCTTCTCGGCCGTCTTCTCGGTCGTCTTCTCGGCCGTCTTCTCGGTCGTCTTCTTGGCCGGCGCCTTCTTGGCTGCGGCCTTCTTCGCCGTCTTCTTCGCCGCTGGCGTCGCATCCGCCTGTGGGGGGCCGGCCGGGCGCGATGCTGCACGCCGGCGGGGTTTGGCCGTCGAGGACGCGGTGGTGGAGTCGGAAATCGGTGGGGTGGTCTCGTCGACCATGGGTGTAGGTCCCTTCGTGGGCCCGCACGGGGTGCCGGCCCTCGTTCGTGCGGGTGCGCCCCCGAAGGCGGCGCGACCCGCGTCAAGTCGTGTGGTGCGGCTACGCCCCGGCGGACGCGGCCTCATCGGCGCGGTTCTCGCGGTCCTGTTCGAGTGGGTCACCGATCGTGACCCCATCGGCGCCGAGGGGGCCTTGAGCCTCCCGCGTCACCTGGGGTGGGACCGCGGGGCTCAAGCCCGCCACGCTGCGTAGGGCTGCGAGGATGTCGTCGGGTCGAACGGTGGGTGTTACCTGCCGAACGACCACCTGCAGTATCGCATACCCGGGGTTGGCTTCGGAGCCCTGCGATGGCCGTGTCTGCCTACCGACCTCCCCGGCGAGGAGGGCCGCTCGGACATCGATCGCACGCATCCCGGATTTGGTGCGCCGCTGAACCTCCACCGAATCGGCACTCCACAGTGCTCGCATCGCCTCGTCAGCCTGCTCCACGGTGACGTCGGGCAGCTCGATCCGCCAGCGACTGGCCTGAAGGCGATCGGCGAAATCGCTGGACCTCACCTCGACCACCTCGACCACGTCCAGGCCCGGCGGCAACGCTGCATCGAGTTCGGTGGCCAGAGTCTGGGGATCGACCCGCTCGACCACGGCGATCTCGACGTACTCGGCTTCGCTGGCGGTGCCCGTCGGCGCGGCATTGGCATACGAGATCTTCGGGTGCGGCGAGAATCCCGAGCTGAACGCCATCGGTACCTGCGCCCTGCGCAGGGCACGTTCCAGTGCCCGCTGAAAATCACGGTGGCTGGCGAAGCGAAGACGTCCTCGCTTGGCATAGCGCACGCGCAGACGTTGGACGGGTGGAACGTGATGCGCAGCGCGCGGTGGAACGCGTCCGCTCACTCGCGAACACCGATGGTGGCAGGCGCGATGGTGACGGGAGCGATTTGAATGTGCGTGCCCATCTGATCGCAGACTCCGCAGTCGAAGCACGGTGTCCACCGACAGTCCTCGACCTCGACCTCTTCCCGGGCGTCTTGCCAGTCTTCCCACAACCATTCGCGATCGAGTCCCGAATCGAGGTGATCCCAGGGCAGGACCTCGACATGCTCTCGCTCACGGGTGGTGAACCAGTCGACATCGACGCCGGTGTCGACCAGTGCACGATCAGCCGCCGTCATCCATAGGTCGTAGTCGAAATGCTCGCTCCAGCCATCGAATCGAGCCCCATCACGCCATGCCTGTTCGATGACCGCCCCGACCCGCCGATCCCCTCGGGAGAGGAGCCCTTCGACGATCCCTGGTTTGCCGTCGTGATAGCGCAAGCCGATCGCCTTGCCGTATTCGCGATTGGCACGGATGGCATCACGCAGGAGAGCCAGTCGAGCATCGGTCGTCTCATGATCGAGCTGCGCCGCCCATTGGAACGGGGTGTGGGGCTTGGGGACGAAGCCACCGATGGAAACAGTGCATCGGATATCGCGGCGACCACTGACTTCGCGCCCCACTCGAATCACCTCGGCGGCCATGCGCGCGATCTGCAGCACATCTTCATCGGTTTCGGTCGGCAACCCGCACATGAAATACAACTTCACCTGGCGCCAACCGGCCGCATACGCCGTCGTGACCGTGCGAATCAGATCTTCCTCGCTCACCTGCTTGTTGATCACCCGGCGCAATCGCTCGCTGCCGCCTTCCGGGGCGAAGGTCAAGCCACTGCGCCGACCGTTTCGAGACAGTTCATTCGCCAGGTCGACGTTGAAAGCATCGACTCGCGTGCTCGGCAACGACAGCGACACCTGCGAGTCGGTATAGCAGTCAGCCAGGGATGTGGTCAGCGGTGCGATCTCGGAGTGATCAGCACTCGACAGCGACAGCAGACCGACCTCTTCGAATCCGGTGACGCTCAGGCCACGCTCGACCATGGATTCGATTCCGGCCTTGCTGCGCTCACGCACGGGCCTGGTGATCATGCCCGCCTGACAGAACCGACACCCGCGCGTGCAGCCGCGGAAGATCTCGACACTCATCCTCTCGTGGACGGTTTCGGCCAACGGGACCAGCGGCGCACGCGGGTAGTCCCAGTCATCGAGGTCCATCACCGTGTGCTTGGCCACCCGCCACGGGATATCAGCATGGTTCGGGACCACTCGCCGGATCCGACCATCGGGTAGGTATTCCACGTCGTAGCGAGATGGCACATACGCGACACCCGACTGAGCCAGGCGCAGCAACAGTTCCGGTCGACCGCCGGGCTCTCCTTCGGCCTTGAACTGACGGATCAGATCGGTGATCGTCAAGGCCGCCTGCTCACCATCGCCGAGAACGGCGGCATCGATGAAATCGGCGATCGGTTCGGGATTGAACGCCGCGTGCCCGCCGGCGATGACCAGCGGGTCATCATCGGTGCGATCACCGGCATGCAGCGGGATTCCGGCGAGGTCCAGGGCGGTCAGCATGTTGGTGTAGCCGAGCTCGGTGGCGAAGGACAGACCCAGAACGTCAAAGGCTCGAACAGGACGATGGGCATCCACGGTGAATTGGGGAATACCCCGCTCGCGCATCAGGGCCTCGAGATCGGGCCATACGGCGTAGGTGCGTTCCGCGAGCGCGTCCTCGACACCGTTAATGACCTCGTACAGGATCTGGACGCCCTGGTTGGGCGCTCCAACCTCGTAGGCATCGGGGTACATCAGAACCCATCGCACCGAGGTGCCCGCCCACTCCTTGATCACTGAGTTGACTTCACCACCGACGTACTGAATCGGCTTGCCGACGAGCGGCAGGACCTGTTCGAGTTGCGCGAAGACCGATTCGGGAGCCACCTGGTTCGTCGTCGTGGTCATGGCCCTCAGGGTAGCCGGTTGTCCGGCGGGCAGGGGTGTGTCCTAGGGCTTGGCTGCGGTGTGGACTCTGACATTCGTCAGCAGGCCGAGAGCGATCCAGGAGGCGAACATCGACGTGCCCCCGTAGGAAACGAACGGGAGGGGCACACCGGTGATCGGCATGATCCCGAGATTCATCCCGATATTCTGGAAGGACTGGAAAGCCAGCCATGCAACGACTCCGGTCGCCACGAGACGACCGAAGAGATCATCAGCGCCCAGAGCGATACGCATCCCTCGCCAGAGCACGATGCTCAATCCGACGATGAACGCGATCGCACCGACGTAACCCGCCTCCTCGGCGATGACTGTGAAGATGAAGTCACTTTCGTTGACGGGCACGAAATTCCCCTGCGTTTGGGGCCCGGAGAACAAGCCGTGGCCGAACCACCCGCCGCCGCCGATCGCTATTCGGGCTTGTGTCGCGTTATAGGCCGCCGCACCCTCGGCACCCTCGGGATTCACAAACGATGTCAATCGAGCAATCTGATAGTCCTGGATGATCCCCACCTGCAGTGCGACGACGACAGCGAGCACACCACCGCCGATCAGACCCACGATCCACCGTCGCGGAGCACCCGACACGGCGACGATCGTGACGACGATGATGGCCATGATCAGCGCGGTCCCGGTGTCGTTTTGCAGGAGAACCAGAACGATGGGGACGGCAGCGAGTGCGAGGGCGAGGATGACATCGCGATCGCGTGGCTCGTTCTCGGCGTCTCGCTTCTCAGCAAGCACGAGGGCCATCACCAAGATGATGGCCACCTTGCCGAGTTCGGCGGGCTGCACGGTGAAACCACCCGGCAGCGAGATCCACGCCCGGGCACCGGCGATGGTCACCCCCAGAGGGGTGTAGACGAGCAGGATGCCCAGAATCGAAGCGACGTAGACCACCGGCGTGTAAGCGCGCAGCAACCGGAAATCCAGCTTCGATACGCCGAAGGCCAGCGCGATTCCGATCACGATATTGATGGTGTGTCGGACGAGGAAATACTGAGGATCGTCCTCGGGGGCGAGGTCTGCGCGACTGGCCGACCACACGAATACCGTGCTGCCCGCGGACAGCAGAATCGCGGACACCACCAGCCACCAGTCCACTCGGCGCAGATAGGACTGCCGATCCTGGGCGAGCGCACCGACGTAGCGCTGCGCCTGCGGTTCGGTCGTGCTCACCGCAGCACCTGCGATCCACGGCGCGTCGCTGCATCCTGACCGTCACCGGTCAGATCGGGTGTGCGCATTCCCGGCGTGATGGGGGTCCCGTCCGCACGCACGATGGGCAGTGCCGTCGACGGACCGCCGTCGATGAGCACGCTGCGCTCGGGATCGATGTCAGATCCGACAACGCCGAAGATCTGCTCGTAGATCGACCGCACGCTCGGACCCACAGCCGCCGATCCGGTTCCGCCCTCGGTGACCATCATCACCACGGCGTAGCGCGGATCATCGGCCGGCGCGAAGCTGGCGAACCAACCGATGGACGTGTCGTTACCGAACACCTGGGCTGAACCGGTCTTGGACGCGATCGGAACTTCGTCGAGGGGGAAGCCCTCGAAGGGAGTTTGGCCGGTGCCCTCCACGGTGACCGCGGCCAGGGATTCACGCAACCACTCCAGGGTCTGCTCATCCTCGAGCGTCCCGGTCACGGCCGGCTCGATCTCGCGGACGACCTCACCACTGCTGGTCAAGACCGCCTTGGCCACGTGCGGTTCCATGATCCGACCGCCGTTGGCGATCGCGGCGTACAGCATCGTCAACTGCAATGGGGTGACCGCGGTATCGCCCTGACCGATCGATGCATTGATCGCATCACCATTGCGCCAGCGGAATCCATCGAGGCAGTTCTCCTTAGCCAGCGCTGTGAAGTAGTCGGCAAGCTCGGGATCTTCCTCGCGTGTTTCGGGATAGCCGTCTTTAGCCGCAGCGCACCAGTTATCGCGTCGTTCCTCCCAGGTGCGCTGCTTCTCCAACCGCCCCGAGACCAGACCACCGGCTTCACCGGGCAGATCGATTCCGGTCGGTCGACCCAGACCGAACCGTGCAGCCGCATCGGCGATCGGATCCGGTGACTCCAACGTCGCGGCGTTACCGCCGGCGGTCAACCACATCTCGTCAGCTAGCCGGTAGAAGACCGTGTTGCACGACACTTCCAAGGCCCGCTGCAAGGAGATGGGACCGAATCCTTCGGATTCGAAGTTCCGGAACGTCTGCGAACCGACCTCGTAGTCACTGGGGCAGTCGTAGGTCCCTTCGAGGTCGTAGCCCTCCTGCGCTGCAGCCCAGGTCGTGACCGGCTTGAACGTCGATCCCGGTGGGAAGGTCCCCTGAACGGCGTTCGAGGACAGCGCCTTGGTCTCCAGCAATCGGTCGTAGTCCCTGCGGGTGATGCCACCCACCCACAGTTCCGGGTCATAGGTCGGATAGCTCGCCATCGCCAGCACCCCGCCGGTCTCGACGTCCACGACCACGGCGGCGCCGGATGTGCCCTGGTTGCCCAATGTCCGAGCACGCTCAACCGCCTCGAGTAACTGCTCCTCGACGACCGCCTGCAGGTGCGCATCGATGTGCGTCACGACGTAATCGCCGGGG
>JAGYOB010000302.1 GCA_018399515.1 Candidatus Nanopelagicales bacterium | reverse complement strand
GCCCGTGAAGGGCGCGACCGACGCCGAGCCCTACGTCACTCCCCTCGTGCGCAAACTGGCCACCCAGAACGGGGTCGACCTGTCCCAGCTGACCGGGACCGGTGTCGGCGGCCGCATCCGCAAGGCCGATGTCCTCGCCGCAGCCCAGGCAGCCAAAGCCGCTGCATCGACCGAGGTACCGGTCACACCGGGTACGCCCAGCACATCTGCACCGGCTCCCGCCGGTCGGCCTACGGCGGCCACACCGCAGGCTGCTGCACTGCGCGGCACCACGGCACCGATGACCCGACTGCGCCGCGTGATCGCCGAGCGCATGACCGAGTCACTGCACGTTTCGGCGCAGTTGACCACGGTGGTCGAGGTCGACGTGACGCGTATCTCCGCGTTGCGCGATCGCGTGAAGGGAGACTTCGAACGTCGCGAGGGCGTGAAGTTGTCGTTCCTGCCCTTCTTCGCAATCGCAGCGGTCGAGGCGCTTGCCGCGTATCCCCAGGTCAACGCCTCGCTGGATATGGCAGCGGGAACGATCACCTACCACGGGGATGTCAACCTCGGTGTCGCCGTCGACACCGATCGCGGCCTGCTCGTGCCCGTCGTCCGCGGAGCCGGTGATCTCAATGTCGCCGGCATGGCGCGACGTATCGCCGACGTCGCCGAGCGCACCCGCACGAACAAGGTCGCTCCCGACGAGCTGTCCGGTGGCACGTTCACCATCACCAACACCGGAAGCCGGGGCGCCTTGTTCGACACCCCGATCATCAACCAACCCCAGGTGGCGATCCTGGGCACCGGATCCGTGGTGAAGCGACCGGTGGTGGTCGCCGACGAGACCGGCGGCGACGTCATCGCCGTACGTTCCATGGTGTATTTCGCCCTGACCTACGACCACCGCCTCGTGGACGGCGCTGATGCCGCTCGGTTCCTCTCGGCGATCAAGTCACGACTCGAAGAAGCCGCGTTCACCGACCTGGGGGCATGATGCGCGTCGGCGTGACCGGAGCGTCGGGGCTGATCGGCTCCGCTCTCGTTCCCGCTCTGCAAGAACGCGGTCACGACGTTCTTCGCCTGGTGCGACGTGCTGCCGTGACCCCCGATGAAGTCCGCTGGGACCCCGAGACCGGCGAGGTCGACCTTGCGGCGCTCAACGGTGTCGAGGGTGTCATCCATCTTGCCGGCGCCGGTGTCGGCGACAAGAGGTGGACACCGGCGTACAAGCGCCAGATCCTGCTCTCTCGCGTCAATGGCACCGACACCATCGCCCGAGCGATGGCCCACCTCGAACCCCAGCCTCGCGTTCTTGTCAGCGGATCAGCAATCGGGTACTACGGCGACACCGGTGACCGGGAAGCCACTGAATCCACACCCCAGGGCGTGGGATTCCTCGCCGATGTCGTCGCCCAATGGGAAGCGGCCGCTGCACCGGCGCACGAAGCCGGGATCCGGGTCGCCTTCGCCCGCACGGGACTCGTCGTCAGCGACGAGGGTGGGGCCTGGAAACGCCTCCTGCCGATCTTTCGCCTCGGCCTGGGCGGCAAAATCGGGTCCGGGCGCCAGTACTGGTCGTTCATCTCGCTACGCGACGAGGTCGCCGCGTTAATCACCCTGCTCGAAGACGAGTCGTATTCGGGCCCGGTCAACCTCACCGCCCCCGCACCGGTGACCAACGCTGAGGTCACCGCCGCGATGGGCCGAGTCCTGGGCCGTCCCACGATCCTGCCCGTGCCAGCGTTCGCCTTGAAGATCGCGCTGGGCGAGTTCTCCACCGACGTCCTGGGTAGCCAACGGGTGATCCCCACCGTCCTCGAGGGCCACAGCTTCAGCTGGTCTGATCCGAGCATCGACGAGGCTATCCGCGCAACACTGTGACCCATACGCAGCCACGGCGTCGGGCTGCCACACACGTCACCACCTGCCGTCACATCACCATCGCCGCGATCATCCAGGTAACCGCGGACGCTCCCGCCATCGCCGACATGATCGACCACGGCAGGGATCGGCGAGAGGTGAGCGACCTCGATCGTGATGCTCGCCGCGCATGATGGTGCGGGGTGTGCTGGCGCAACCGAGCGACCGGATCGTTGGCCGGCTCCACCGGTGCGCGTCGACGAGCGGGCGGTGATCCAGTCGACGGCATCGACGAAGACCCCCATCCCCGGTTCGACCGGGTCAGCGCCTGGGCCAGATCGGCCATGGTGGGCTGGCGATGCGGATCATGGTCCACGGCCCGGGTGAGCAGCGCCGCCTCCTGCCCGTCGATGCTGCCGCTGGGAACGAGATCAAGGATGAGCCCGGCCATATCCGCCACATCCTGATCCGGCCGCGCATCAGGATCGAATCCGAACAGCACGCCCCGACCATCGCTGCGACGGCGGATGGCCGATCGCGAGATGCCACCATGCGCCATGCCGGCATCATGCAGCGAACACAGGGAATCCACGATGGGCAGGACGAGACGATGGACCTGTTCGATGGTCAAGGGGAGCCCATCGTGTTCATCGATGGGCTGCGTACCGGACGGCACCAGCAGATCCACGGCGACACCTCCGGCGATGGGACGAGTGTCCATGACAGGGCAGATCCCCTCGCCGACAACCAGATGGTCGCTGCGTCGACGCAGCGCCATCGACGTCACACGTTGGGTCTGCCATGGTTGATCTTGCGTGGGGATGACAATCGTCTCGATTCGAACTGATGCATCGTGCCGGGGCGAGACGATGACGGGTACCGGCCCGGTAGGTGCATCGGCGGCGCAACCAGCCGCCATCGGTGTCTGGTGTGTGGTCATACAGCCATTGTGCGAGGTATCGCTGCGTCATGCGTTCGTCGTCCACAGGCTCCATGCACGGTAACGTCATCGTCATGACGACCTCCGAGGCAACCCGCTCAGAGGTGACACCCCTACCCCGGCGCGCCGATGTGGTCATCGTGGGAGCCGGACTCGCCGGACTCGCCGCCGCCGGCCACCTCCGTGCCGCCGGGCTCGACGCCTGCATCGTGGAAGCCTCCGATGACGTGGGCGGGCGGATCCGCACCGATACCGTCGACGGATTCCGGCTCGATCGTGGTTTTCAGTTGTACAACCCCGCCTACCCCGAAGGTCAGCGCGTGCTCGATCACGCCGCTCTCGACCTGCGAGGTTTCACCGCCGGGGCGCAGATAGCCCTGGGTGCCAGCACGTACCGGGTGGCAGATCCGCGACGTGAACCCGGGTGGGTGTGGAGCAGTCTCACCGCACCACTGGGTTCGCTCAACGCCGAGATGCGCTTCGCTGTCTACGCGCTGAGCCGGGCGATCCGGTCCACCGCAGCGCTGCGCACCGAACCGGACATGACGACCGACCAGGCATTACGTGCCGCCGGGGTCGATGACCGACTCATGCAGCGCTTCGTCCGTCCGTTTCTGTCCGGGGTGTTCTTGGAATCGGAATTGACAACATCAAGACGGTTCGCCGACCTCGTCCTGCGCTCGTTCATCCGCGGCACACCATCGGTGCCCGCCGAGGGCATGTCAGCGATACCGCGACAGCTGGCCGCTCATCAGTCCGCACCGATCCACCTCCACACGACAGTCACCGAGGTCACCGATCGCGGCGTACGAACCTCGCGAGGCCGTATCGAATCGCGCGCCGTCATCATCGCCACCGATCCGACGACAGCCGGACACCTGGCACCGTCGATCACGCCACCGCAGGCTCGTGCGGTGACCACCTGGTATTACCGGCCGGATGTCCCAGGATCGACGCTGACCGGCGGTCGTGGCGTGCTCGTCCTCGATGGGCTGGGCCGCGGACCTCTCGTCAACGCCGTGGTGCTGAGCAATGCAGCGCCCGACTATGCCCCCATCGGGGAAGCGCTGGTGTCTTGCTCGGCTCTTGGCGTGCATGCTGATTCCGCGGCCGAATCGGCTGTTCGCCGCCACCTCGCCAGCCTCCTCGATGCCGACACCCGACGATGGGATCTGCTCGCCACGTACCCCATCCCCTACGCGCTGCCGGCGATGAATGTCCCCCTGACCCTGCGTCGATCGGTGCGCGTGAGCGACGGCATCTACGTCGCCGGGGATCACCGGGACACCGCAAGCATCCAGGGCGCCCTGGTCAGCGGACGCCGAGCCGCATCGGCTCTGCTATCCGATTTCGACACGATTGCCCCACTCGATCAACGTCTCGAAGGAGCCGCATGACAACACGTCGCATCCTGGCCACCAGCGCGGGATTCCTGCCCACCGATCGGTGGGGAGTCATGAAACCTGGACCCATGCTGCTCGATGCACTCCAGCGCACGGGCGCTTCACGACCCCGGGTATGCCTGGTGATGACCGCTAGCGGCGATGACGCGTCCTACCTCGCACGCTCCTATGCGGCACTCGGTTCCGTGGGCTGCGATGTGGATCACCTGTCGTTGTTCACCATGCCCAACCGCGATCCTGAGGAGATCCTGGGGCGTAGCGATCTAGTCTGGGTCGGCGGTGGGAGCGTCGCGAACCTGCTGGCGGTGTGGCGGGTCCACGGCGTGGACATCGCGATGCGCGACGCGTGGGAGCGCGGCACGATCCTGGCTGGTGTGAGCGCCGGCTCGATCTGCTGGCATGCCGGCGGTCCGACTGACTCCTTCGGTCCCACCCTGGAGGTCGTGACCGACGCCCTGGGCCTGCTCCCCTTCGGCAATGGCGTGCACTACGACAGTGAGGAGCAGCGTCGCCCCCTGCTCCACCGCAGCGTTGCCGAAGGCGTCCTCCCCATGTCCTATGCCACCGACGACCGAGTGGGCATCTGGTACGAAGGCGAGGAGGCGGTCGAGGTCGTCACCGATAACCCCGATGCCGACCCCGTCAGTGGACCTGCGGCGTACCTGATCGAGGCGGTCGACGGGCAGGCGATCGAAACTCGCCTAGCGATCGGGCAACTGCACTGACCGCCACGATGATGCGCTCGCGAGCTTTCAGGACGAGAGCGGGCCGGTCTTGGCCTCGGGGAAGTAGTTCTGCCCGATTCCGGTCTCGCGCTTGGGGATCATGACCGAGCGTGTCCACGACACGATCTCATCGCCATCCTGGTTCAACCCACGGGTCTTCATCGTGATGATTCCCATGCCCGGGCGCGAGGAACTCTCGCGCTTATCGGTGCAGATGCTCTCGGCATACAGCGTGTCCCCGATGTAGACCGGATGAGTCAGCTTGATGTCGGTCCACCCCAGATTCGCCACCGCATTCTGGCTCATGTCGATCACCGAGAGTCCCAGGACGAGCGCCACCGTGAATCCTGAGTTGACGATGACCCGGCCACCCGTGATCGGGTTGCTCTGGGCCAGATGGGCGTTGAAATGGTTCTGATTGGTGTTGCACGTCAACTGAGTGAACCAGGTGGAGTCCGTCTCGGAGATCGTCCGCCCGAAGGGGTGCTGATAGACGTCGCCCACGGTGTAGTCATCGAAGAAGCGGCCGAGTTCGGCCGGATGCACGGTTGTCATGAGGGCGATCCTGTCGCACTCGGTCGAAGTGCACTGCCCCGGGGTGGCGTGGGACTGCCGTCCGGGTGACAATCAAGGGTGCCTTCGCCATCGACTCCCGCCCCTGCCACGCTCGCTGTGGAACAGGTCACGCGGATCGGCCAGTCGATCTCCGGCGTGATCTCGGGCAAACCCGATGCGGTGCGCACCGCGCTCACCGTGCTGCTCGCCGGAGGGCACCTTCTCATCGAGGATGTCCCCGGGGTCGGCAAGACCATGCTGGCCAAATCTCTGGCCCGCAGCCTCGGCTGCACCGTCCGCCGCATCCAGTTCACTCCCGACCTGCTGCCCAGCGATGTCGTCGGTGTGAGCGTGTTCAACTCCGATACCCGCGACTTCGAGTTCAAACCCGGTGCCGTGTTCGCCCACATCGTGATCGGCGATGAGATCAACCGAGCCTCGCCGAAGACGCAGTCGGCGTTGTTGGAGTCCATGGAAGAAGGCCAGGTCACCGTCGACGGCACGACCTACCTCCTTCCGCAACCGTTCATGGTCATCGCCACCCAGAACCCAGCCGAGATGGAAGGCACATACCCGCTGCCCGAAGCTCAGCGCGACCGTTTCATGGCCCGGATCACGATGGGTTACCCCGACGCGGATTCCGAGATGGCGATGCTGACCGACCACGGCAGCAACGACCCGCTCGCGAATATCTCACCGGTCGCCGACGCCACCGACGTCCAAGCGATGATCGACGCCGTCCGAGGTGTGCATGTGTCACCCGCAGTCCAGCGGTACGTGGTGGATCTCGTGCACGCCACGCGCAGGGACCCGCGCGTGCGACTCGGTGCCTCACCGCGCGCTTCGCTGCACCTTGTCCGTGCGGCGCGGGCTCAGGCAGCCCTCGCCCAACGTGACTATGTGCTGCCCGATGACGTGCAGCGCCTCGCCGAACCGGTTCTCGCCCACCGACTCATCACATCGACCGATGCGCAGGTGTCGCGCATCGACTCCGCGCAGATCATCTCGTCACTCCTGCAAACCGTGCCGGTACCGGCCGGATAGATGTCCCGCGCCCGCTCCCTCGTCGACAGCCTGACCCTCCGAGGGAAAGGCCTCATCGCGGTGGGCGTGGGCCTGGGGGTGGGTGCGGTGTTGTCTGGTCAGCGCGATCTGCTCAGCGTCGCTCTCGTCGCGATCTTCTTGCCCATCGTGTCGCTCATTCTCGTCGCCCGCACCAGTTTTGCCCTGGGATGCACCCGTACTTTGTCGACTCGACACATTTGCGTCGGGGATCGGGCCGAACTCACTCTCACTCTCGAGAATGTCGGGGGTCGGCGCACGTCGACGCTGCTGCTCGCCGACGGCATTCCCGCCTCCATGGGCCTTTCGACGCGTCGCATCGCTCCTGCACTGTCGCCGGGTGAACAACGTCGTATCGCGACGACCATCCACCCGCAGCGGCGCGGAGTGTTCTCCATCGGTCCCCTGTCGGTGATCGCTCCCGATCCGCTCGGACTCGTGCGACTGCGCCGATCGTTTCGAGGTGTCGACACCGTCCTGGTCACCCCGCGGGTCGTTCCCCTATCCGCGGGCAGTCCACATGCTGAGCATCTCGGACGTGGGGACGCGACCTTGGCGGCACTTGCCGCGCGCGGGGATGACGATGTCGTTCCTCGCGAGTACCGCACCGGTGATGATCTGCGCCGCGTGCACTGGAGAGCGAGTGCGCGTACGGGACAGATGATGGTCCGCCGCGAGGAACAGCCCTGGACTCGGCAGGCCGTCATCATCGTCGACGATCGACGTGCAGCACACGCAGGTTACGGCCCTCACTCTTCGTTCGAGAACGCACTGAGCGCGACCGCCAGCATCGGCGTCCATCTTCTGCAGTCGGGATTCGATCTCAGCGTGGTCGGCCTCGACGGCCATCCGCTGACTCCGCGCCTGAGCGGATGGGATGGACAGTCACTGCTGCTGGATTCCCTGGCCGTTATCGACATGCGCGAGGACATCTCGCCGATCCGGGGAACGACACAGGCGTGGAATGCCGACTTCGTCGTCGCGATCGTGGCGGCCACCGATGGCATGGAAACCCTTCTGGTCACCCAGCATCCGCGTCGAAGCGCCGATCTCGGTATCGCCCTGGTGATCGACCCGGCGGAATGGTCCGGCGTCGAGCCTGTGGGCTCCAATGTTTTGCAGGCGGCCCGGACCGGTCGATGGCAGGCCGCCGCGCTCCCGCGATTCGATGCCACGACGAGCGCGGTCGTATCGCACGCCTGGGCCGACTGCCTTCGCGAGATCACCACCGACTCGGTGGCGGGTCGCCGATGACCGCGCCTGGCACATCGCGATTGAGCCGAGCCCGCCCGGGCTCGTCCTTAGCCTCCGCACTCGCCACGATCACCGCGTCTATGACGCTGGTGCCCCTGTTCGACAGCGCAGCGTTCCTCGTCCCCGTGATCGCCATCGTCGCGTCTATCACCGTGACCGGGTTCCTCGTCCGGTTCCTCGGCCTCCCCGCGATCGTGCATCCGGTGGCCGCGGCGCTGGCCTGGCTGACGATGCTGACGTGGATCTTCGCCCTCCCCGCCGCCACCTGGTGGGTGCTGCCCGGCCCCGACGCGATCGACACCCTGCGGTCCTTGGTCCAGGCTGGAATCAGCGAGGCCGAGGTTCTCGTCCCCCCGGTTCCCACGAGTCCGGATCTGGTGCTGCTGGCTGCCGGCGGAGTCGGCATCGTCGCGATCATCGTCGACGCTGTCGGCGTCACCCTGCGACTGCCGGCGATCGCGGCTGCGCCGCTGCTGGTCCTCGCCTCTCTCCCCATCGCGATTCTGCCCGACGGCCTCCCGTGGTGGCTGCTGCCGATCGGTGCCAGTGGCTGGCTGGTGCTGCTGGCTGTCGATGCCCGCGCAGGGATCCTCAGTTGGGGGCCGTTCGCGGCGAGCATCCGATCCGGGCCACGCGGGACCGCGGGACCACAGGCTCATCAGCGACCCACCCGGGTCCTGGGTTTCGATCCCCGCATCGTCGCCGCAGCCGGTGCGGCCACCGCTATCGCTGTGGTCGCACCACTGGCCGTACCCGGGCTCGGCGAGCCGGTGTGGGGCACCGGTCGTGGAGCCGCGATCGACGGGGGCACCGCGGCCAGTGACGGGCCTGTCAGCCTGGACCCGTTCGTGTCACTGCGCCGTAATCTGGTCAACAACTCCTCCCAGGAGGTCGTGCGCTACACCACCGACGATGACGATCCCGGATACCTGCGCATGGTGACGTTGACCGAATTCGATGGGGTCACCTGGAGGTCGACAGATCCGGTCGTCCGGTTGCCGTTGACCCAACCGCTGCCTCCTCCGGTCCGCGAAGAAGGCACCGAGGTATCGGTGCACAGTTACACCCTCGCCGTCGGCGATCTGACCAATCGCCAGTTGCCCGTTCCGTTCGCCGCGACGAGTGTGCGCGGTGACCTCAGCGATCAGTGGGCCTGGGATCCATCGACTCGAACCGTCAGCAGCCCGGATGTGGCTGCCGCTGGATCCACCTACACCGTGTCGGCCTATGACATTCAACCCACCCGTGCCCAACTGCGAACCGCAACCGCTCCCCCACCGGCTGAGCTAGCCGACATGACCGACCTTCCCGGTGACCTGTCACCGCTGGTCGCCGATCTGGCCCGACAGGCCACAGCCGGGGAAACCTCGCCGTATCGCCAAGCGCTCGCCCTGGAGAAATGGTTCACCGTCGACGGCGGATTCGCCTACAGCACCAGCTTGGAGGCCGGTGGCGGTGACGACCCGGTATCGGCATTCCTCATCGAACGGATCGGATACTGCGAGCAGTTCGCGGCGTCGATGGCTCTCATGGCCCGAAGCTTGGGCATCCCGGCACGGGTGAACGTCGGTTTCACGTCCGGTGCCCGTAATGGCGATGGCAGTTGGTCGGTGCGCGGGCGTAACGCTCACGCATGGCCGGAGTTGTGGTTCGACGGCTTGGGATGGGTGTGGTTCGAACCGACCCCACGCAGCGATGGTGCCGATGCGGGAGTAGTTGCTCCGTCCTACTCCGATGTCCCCGATCGCAGCCCGCAGGTCGATCCCGATGACGCCGCTGCCCCCATTCCCCCACCGGTGGATGTCGATCCGGGGGCTGCCACCACCGGCGGCGCACCCGTTCCCTCAGCCTGGGTGCTCATCGCCGTTCTCGTTCTTATCGCGGTCATCGCAGGCCCTGCCGGAGCGCGTTGGCTGCACCGTCGACGCCTCACCGAGGCGGCCGATCCTGGCCAACGGATCGAGGGAGCGTGGCAGGAGCTGTGCGGTACGGCCCGTCGATTCGGGCTCACC
>JAGYOB010000301.1 GCA_018399515.1 Candidatus Nanopelagicales bacterium | reverse complement strand
GCCCCGAACTGGCGCGATCACGCCACCGGGAGTAGCCTGTAGTTGAAAGATAAACTACTGATCTCCGCCAGGAGGACCGATGCCCGCCATCACCGTCGACAACACGCTGAGCCTGCCCCGCGTGCCAGCGCTCGATCCGACGCTGCGAGATCGCCCGGTCGTCAGTTTGACCACGGCTCCCACGGGCTTCGAGGGCGAGGGGTTCCCCGTCCGTCGAGCCTTCGCCGGAGTCGACCTGCGCGCTCTGGATCCCTTCATTCACATGGATCAGATGGGTGAAGTCGAGTATGCGCCCGGTGAGCCCAAGGGGACCCCGTGGCATCCGCACCGCGGTTTCGAGACCGTCACCTACATCATCGACGGCATCTTCGAGCACGCCGACTCTCACGGCGGTGGCGGCGAGATCACCAACGGCGACACCCAGTGGATGACCGCCGGTTCGGGCATCTTGCATATCGAGAAGCCACCCGAGCACCTCGTCGTCAGCGGTGGCCTGTTCCACGGAATCCAACTGTGGGTCAACCTGCCCAAGGCCCAGAAGCTGGCCCAACCGCGCTACCAGGACCTGCGCTCCGGCGAGGTTGCGCTGCTGTCCTCCGATGACGGTGGCGCTCTACTGCGTGTGATCGCCGGTGACCTCGCCGGTCATTCCGGCCCCGGTTCGACCTACACCCCGATCACCTTGATCCACGCGACGATCTCCGCCGGTGCCGAGGTGACGCTGCCGTGGCGCCCGGACTTCAACGCCCTGGTGTACTCGCTATCGGGTTCTGGTTCGGTTGGGTCCGGGCAGGGCCGCCGGCCGTTGAAGAGCGGGCAACTCGCCGTGCTCGGCGACGGCGATTGCCTCACCATCGCCGCTGATCCGGTCCAGGAATCGCGACTCAACGGCCTCGACGTGTTCATCCTCGGCGGCCAGCCGATCCGCGAACCCGTTGCCGCGTACGGCCCGTTCGTGATGAACACGCGCGCGGAACTCATGCAGGCCTTCGAGGACTACCAGGCCGGTCGACTGGGTTCGATTCCCGCTGAACACACCACGGCGCACGCCGGCGTGGACGACGCGACCCCCGACGCCTGACACCTGATCCCCGCCCGTTCCTCCCGCCCCAGCGCTTGCACGAACCAACGAGCCGGATGTGACGTTCGTCAACATTTCTCGTCCCCGCGAGAGACTCTCGTCCACCCATGGCATCATCTAAGGCATGCCTAAGATCGCCGCTGCCTCGGTGGCCGAGCATCGCGAGATGCGCCGGGATGCCCTGGTGAACGTCGCGGCTGATCTCATGCGCCACGAGGGCAGTTCCGCGGTGACCATGGCGGCGATCGCCGAACGCGCCGGGCTGTCCCGGACCGCGGTGTACGAGTACTACCGCTCCGCTGCCGACCTCATTGCCGACGTGATCGTCGACGAACTCACCGTCTGGGCCGACCACCTCGATGAATGCTGTGCCAACATCGACGACCCCCGCCTCCGGCTGGAAACCTGGATCCGCTCGGCCCTGGCCTACGTCGCCGACGGTCGCCACGCTCTCGTGCGCGCCGCCGGCGATGCGACGCTCCCTCCGGTGCGTCGGGCACAGGTCGCCGCATTACACCGCGACCTCGCCCGCCCGGTTCACGAAGCGCTGAGAGATCTGGCCCTGCCCTTCCCGGAACGATATGCCGGGTACGTCTGGGGCATCGTCGAATCGGCGACCCGTCGCATCGAAGCAGGGCTGCCCGGTGACGACGAGGTCGATGCTGCCGTAGCTTTCGCTCTCGGCGGCATCGACCTCGCCCGCTGATTCATCTGCTACTTGCGGAATCGGATCCGGGTGAACGCATCCCATTCGGTTGAGGCATGTCGGTGCGCCGCCCACGTCGCCACTCCGAGATTCTCACCGAAGCGCCCATTGAAGCGCTCGCCGTCCTTGGTGTACACGCCCCGGACCTGGATGTTGTTCGCGAACTCACCGTTCGCATCGGGGGCCATCGGCATGTACCGCGCACGGAAGTAACCATCGATATTGGTGTAGCCGTTCTCGGTCGTTGCCGGGTTCGTGCCGAAGACCAGGTACATCCCCTGCACCGCCGGATTGGCTTTCACAGCAGGGTCGAATCCGGTCCCGACCACCGACACCATGAAGCGCTTGGCTTTCACCCGCGGGTTCCGCTCATCGAAGCGCTTCGGCAGGGTCACGGTCAACGTCGGGACCCATCGATCGACATCGACAGCTCCCGGCACCTTCAGCGGATCCAGTGACGACCCCGTAGGGGTGAACCATGACGACAGGCTGAACCCAGCCCCCGACGCTCCGCTCAGAGCATCGATGAACGGTGCTGCGAACTCCGACGGTGTCGACTCGAAGTCGGCATCGGTGCTTGCCCCATCGAACTCGACAACAGTGACGTCTGCGGTTGTGACCGGTGGCTGTGCACCGATCTGCGATGTGACGTCCGCCGTCACGGACCCCGCGCCTGCTGCGTCCACGGTGAGAACCGGATCGGTGAAGGTGATCGTGTAGTTACCGCGCGTCGTGTTGCCGATCTGCACAGCGGCATCCCAGGTGACCGTCATCTCACCGGACTCGGTTACGGCCCCATCGCCTCCGGTGAACACCCAACCCGTCTCGCCACGAGTGACATCGCCGATGAGAGCCTGGCGCTCGGTGAGACTGGTGCATGCGGGCAGGTCGAGGTCGAACGCGCACGCGTTCACCGGCCAGGTCATGCTGGCATTGGTCACGGTCGCTGCCTCCTGCGTGACGACAGGGTCTGCCTGTGCAGGCGCCGCCCACAGCAGGCTCGCAGCCAACGCGGCCACACTCGGAACAGCGATGAACTTCCGACTCATCTGCTTCTCTCCTTATCGCTTGAAACGAACGGGCACGGCAACATCCCAACTGCGGTCATTCGCCCTGGTGTGATCCGCACGGGTGGTGATCGCACAACGAGTGGTGCGGCAGTCGATGGAATTGCTGATCCTCGAACTCACATAGATACGCACCTTGAACTTGCCGTTCCGGCCGTATCGCGTGGCGAGGTTGTCGCCGTAGGCCGGTGGATTGGATGACACCCACGCCGATGCCCGGGTACTGCCATCCGTGTCAACACCACCACCGCACGGAGAGGGCTTCTGTCCCGGGCGTGGCCTGACGCACAGCCCGACATAGATGCCCACCCGAGGGTCGAAACCCCGACCCCGCACGGTGATGAAACTTCCTCCCGAAGGCAGTCGACGCACTTTGGAGACTCGCAGCACGTTCCCCTGCGTCCCTCTGCGGACTTTCTGGCTGCGCTTCGCGCGGGCCTTGCTGGCCGCGCTCACCTCAGTGGCGCTCACCCCGGTGGCGGCAGCGACCGACGTGGGCGCACCGGTGGATGTCGTCGAAGCGGTTGCAACCGCCGGAACGGAACCGAAGATGAGACCGCTTGCGATAGCTGAGATCACAACTGTTCTGCGCATACCCACACGCTAGAAATCACCAGAAGTCCGCGCTCGACACGACGTCGGCATCATGCCGACACCGTGTCGGGAAATTTCCCCGCCGCGAGACGGATACTTCGCCCATGCGACGCGCGGTTCTCGCCGTGACCACGGCACTGGTGCTGGTCGCCTGCTCGTCTCCGTCAGGCACCGAATCTCAAACCGATGCTGCGACCGACCAGCCCACGACTGTCGAGATCACCGCAGCGGACCTGCCGGCGATAATCCCGCTCGATGCCACCGCCGACGACGCTGCTCCACAACGCATCGTGAGTCTGGCCACAGGGGTCGGCGAGACTCTGGTCGCTCTCGGCGTCGGCGACCGCGTCGTCGGACGAGACGAGACCTCGCAGGTCGAAGCCCTGCGCGATGTACCCGTCGTCACCCAGGCCCACAGTGTGTCCGCCGAGCGTGTGCTGGATCTCGCTCCGGATCTGGTGATCATCGACGCACGGACGACTCCCACCGAAGCGCTCGACCAGATCGCCGCCTCGGGCGTACGCCTCGTCGAGGTCCCAGAAGCCTGGACGCTCGCCGACATCGCGCCACGCATCGAGTCCGTCGCCGCAGCGGTCGGGGTGAACCCGCAGGAAGTCGTCGACGGACTGCCCCAAGACGCTGAAGTCCCCACCGATGCTCCTCGGGTGGCGTTCCTCTATCTGAGGGGAACCGCTGGGATCTACCTGCTCGGTGGTGCAGGTTCGGGGGCGGATTCGATCATCGCCGCTGCTGGAGGAATCGATGCGGGTGCGCAGGCCGGCTACGACGCGTTCATCCCGCTGACCGCTGAATCACTCGCGACGTTGAACCCCGATGTGCTCATCGTCATGTCGAAAGGCCTGGAGTCGGTCAACGGAATCGACGGGCTCGTCGCACTGCCAGGCGTTGCGCAGACGACCGCCGGTAAGGAACGACGTGTGATCGTCGTCGACGACGCGATCTTGCTGTCCTTCGGTCCGCGGACCCCCGCACTCGTCGAGCAGCTTCGGGAGGCACTCGATCAGGTTGCCCCGTGAGGGTCTCCTCCGTTCGGGTCACCCTGGTCGTCATCACTCTCGCCCTAGCCCTCGTCGGGGCAGGAGCCGCAACCTTGTTCATCGGTGCGGCCGACACAACCACGGAGATCATCCGAGATATCCGTGCTCCACGAATGGCTCTGGCGATCACCGTCGGAGCCGGCCTGGGTGTTTCGGGCGCTCTGCTGCAGGGAGTTCTGCGCAATCCGCTGGCTGATCCCGGCATCGTGGGTGTCAGCGGCGGCGCAGCTCTCGGCGCAGTGGTCGCCATCGCAGTGGGCGCCGCCTACGGATCCGTGATCTCGGGAATCGGTGCGATCATCGGCGGCCTACTGGCCATGGCAGCGGTCGTCTGGATCGCTCGAGGTCGCGAGGGAACCGAAGTCGTGACTCTCGTGCTGGCCGGTGTGGCAGTCACCGCGTTCGCATCAGCGGTCCTAGGCGTCCTGGTCGCCGGATCCGACGCCGCCGGCGCCCGCACGACAACGTTCTGGACGACCGGGAGTCTCGCCCTCGCGACATGGCCATCGGTCGTCATCGTCTCGGCAAGCCTCATCGTCGCCGGCGTCGTCGCACTCACGATCTCTGGGCGACTCGATGTCTTATCCCTGGGAGAACGAGCTGCCCATGCAGCCGGCGTGCCGGTGGCGAAGATCCGCTGGTGGGCGCTCAGTGCAGCCGTTCTCGCCGTCGCCACCGGTGTCGCGGTCGTCGGGATCATCGTCTTCGTCGGACTGGTGGTTCCCCATGCCATGCGGATGCTCATCGGGCCTCGACATGGGGCGCTCATCGTGGCCAGCGCCCTGGGTGGAGCGCTCCTGCTCCTCTTCGCCGACACCGTCGCGCGCACGCTCGTGTCTCCCGTCGAACTTCCCATCGGGGTGGTGACCGCGATCATCGGTGCACCCATTTTCGTGGTGCTCCTGCGTCGCACGCGTTCTCGTCAGGGAGGTTGGGCGTGAGCATGTCTCTTCGCGTTGTTGATGCGAGCGTTCGCGGTGCCGATCGGCTCAGGCTGGATGCAGCATCCATCGATGTCCGCCCGGGCCGCATTCATGCGTTGATCGGAGCCAACGGCTCTGGCAAATCCACCCTTCTCACCGTCATCGCCGGTGAACTCGACTCGGCATCCGGGCGCGTGGAGATCACCACGGAAGGCCGCACACCGACGACCTGGTCGGACTACTCCGCACGCGAGGCAGCCCGGCTGCGCGCACTCCTCGCGCAGGAGACACCCGTGGCGTTCGCCTATTCGGTCGCCGAGGTGATCGGCTGGGGCAGGCTCGCGTGGCAGGGACACCCCGACAGCAATGACGATGATGCCGTCATCGCCGAAGAGATAGCCGCCAATGATCTGCAGCACCTGCTGGATCGGCGCATCACCGAACTATCGGGCGGTGAGCGCGCACGCGTCCACCTCGCACGTGTCCTAGCTCAACGCGCGCCACTGCTGCTGCTCGACGAGGCCGATGCGACCTTGGATCTCGCCGGTCAGGCTCACCTGGATGCGGCGGTGCAGCGCAGACGAGCCGCAGGTGATGCCATCGTGCTCATCAGCCATGACCTGACACGCGTCGCCGGGCTCGCCGATGAGGTCACCGTGCTCCAGGACGGTCGCGTGATCGCAGCCGGTTGCGTCGAGCAGGCGATGACCGCCGCCACACTCAGCGAGGCCTACGGGGTGACCGTGCAGGTACGCAATATCGATGGTTCCCTGCTGATCAGCCGCGGGCAGGGCTGAACTCAGTCGACCGTGAGAATGACCTTGCCGGTGGTAGCCCGGGCCCGCAGGTCCTCATGCGCTCGCGGGGCTTCGCTCAGCGGATAGGCGTGCCCCGGAAGCGGCTGCAGCACACGGGATTGCACGAGCCCGATCAATTCGGCGAGCGGCCCGGCGATCATCTGGACCGGATCACGCATGCAATCGATCAACCAGAACCCGACGACGCTCTGCGACTTCGCCATCAAGGCTGCCGGCACGATCGGCGTTGCCACCTGGCGTGACGCCATCCCATAGACGACGAGGCGTCCGAACCGACCCAGCGCGGCTAACGAGGCATCGGTCGTAGGCCCACCGACCATGTCCCACACAACGTCGACACGTTTGCCCTCATTGGCTTCGCGAATCGCTGCCGTCATGTTGGTCGGATCGGAATCGATCGCGACATCCGCACCACGGTCGATCGCCAGATCGCGCTTGTCCTGCGTCGAAGCCACAGCGATGATCCGCCCCGCGTCCCAGTGCCGAGCTAGTGGCACCAGCAGGCTGCCCACTCCGCCTGATGCGGCGTGCACGACGACACTCTCACCGGGCTGCATCCGAGCTGAGGTCTTGATCAGATGCCACGCGGTCAAGCCCTGCACCAACAGCGACAGTGCAGCCGTCGCCGACATGTCCTCGGGCACCTCGAAGCACGCATCGGGTGCGACCAGCGCCTTCTCGGCGTAACCACCCGTCGCAGCGAACCCGCACACGCGACGACCATCGGGCAGACGACCGATCACCTCACCACCGGGAATGAACGGCAGGGTCTGTTCGGACAGATAGGAGTTCTCTGCCGCATGGGTGTCGGCGAAGTTCACCCCTGCCGCCTCGACCTCGAGTACCTCCAGCCCGGGTGCCGGTTGCGGATCGGGGACCTCCAGCAGTTCAAGAACTTCCGGACCACCGAATCGACTCACCTGGATTGCACGCATGATCGCCAACCTACCGGGGTGCGCACGTGGTTTCGATCGAGCCGTACGTGTGGCGCGAGTTGTGTGGGTGAAAGATGTTGTGCTGCAGCGGTTATCCCCACAGGAAATTCCCAGGAAAACACTGCT
>JAGYOB010000300.1 GCA_018399515.1 Candidatus Nanopelagicales bacterium | reverse complement strand
CCCCGGCAGTGTGCCGGCGGGAGCGCGAATCTCGGCGGGGAAATCCGGCAGGGTGGACAGATCGTTGCCCAGTCCTGCGGTCTCGGAGGTGAAGCGGTCCCCGGTCAACTGCATGCCGTCCCCGGAATCACCGGCGAGGCGGATGACGACCTGCCCCAGTGTCACGGTGTCTTTCGTCACGGTGTCCTTGCGCGAAGACCCCTTGTCAGCGGCTCTGGGGGGCGTTGCCTCGTCGGAGGATGCATGGTCGTCGCGGGAGTGGGCCGGCGAAGTCACCTCACCACGGTATCGCGCTGATCTGTTCTGACGAGTCGCAACCGCCTGACCGCTACCCTGAATCGGGTGTCACTGCCTCGGCGTTATCGGGTCGCGGGAATGCCGCATGTTCGTGCTCACGTTGTCGATGTGGGGATGGCCTGCTGCGCGGTGGAATTCGTGGCCGCTGTGGCGAGCGGGTTGCTGGTGCCGGAGCCCACGGATAGCCAGCCGACGGTTCCTGGGCTCAGGGATGACACCGCTGTCGGTACTGCACCTTCCGTCGACTTTGGATCCAGTCTCGACGACCAACCGGTGTTCGATGTGCTGATTGTCTCGGGAACCGTCACCCACGCGCTCGTTCCTGCGGTGATCGAGGCATGGCAGTCCCTGCCAGAGCCACGGGCAGCGATCGCATTCGGCGCGTGCACGATCTCCGGTGGCCCGTACTGGGATTCCTACGCTGTGTCCCCCGGCATCGACGAGGCGATCCCCGTTGCCCGATACGTTCCCGGTTGCCCGCCACGTCCCGAAGCGGTGATCGAGGCGCTGGTTGCCTTAGCTGAGCCGAGTGCGACCGGCCGGAGGGATGGCTGAATGCTCATCGATACCGACACGACCCCGTGGCGCGAGGCTCTCGTGGCGGCGCGGCTCGACGGGTACGTGTACCTGGACCTCCTCACCGTCATCGACCGCACGAACCTGGCCTCCGTCGCATCGGGGGTTACCTCGGGATTTACCTCGGGGCCGTGGGAGTTCATCGCCCACCTGGTGCGGCCGAGTGATCGAGCACACCTGTGGATCCGCTCGGTACAGCAGGCTCCTCGGATCGATTCCGTCGCGGATGAGTTCGCAGCAGCGGCGTGGCACGAACGCGAGATTTCGGAGATGTTCGGGATCGAGTTCACCGGCGCTGATGCGATCAAGACTCGACCGCTACTCCTGGTCGAGGTCGGCGACTCCGTGCCGTCGCTGGAATATCCCCTGCGGAAGACGACACCGTTGACCGCGCGACTGACCACACCGTGGCCGGGAGTCCACGAACCCGGTGGCGGCGATGCGTCGCCTCGTCGGGCCCGTTCCCGGCGGGCATTGCGCCCACCGGGAGTACCCCAGGCGTGGCTGAGCGAATCAACTGAACAGGAGCATCCCCATGAACGATCTTGATCGCAGTGGGCCGGGGCGGCGAGAGGTGACCGAGGCCCGCGGGACGATCGTCTTGGACACTCCAGCCTGCACGTCGTGCATGCTGTGTGTGCGCGAGTGCCCCGTGTGGTGCATCGAACTATCGAGTCACACCGAACAGCTCGACGAGCCCGGCGCAAGGCGGCCGCGCAGCATCGCGGTGCTCGACACGTTCACGATCGACTGGGGTCTGTGCATGTTCTGCGGGATCTGCGTCGAGGTGTGCCCGTTCGATGCGTTGGCGTGGTCACCCGCGCTAGAGCCGAGTGCAGGGGCGAAATCCGATCTGGTCGCCGGAATCGATGTCTTGAGCATCGACCGCTAGCGCCAACCCGCCCG
>JAGYOB010000299.1 GCA_018399515.1 Candidatus Nanopelagicales bacterium | reverse complement strand
GACCCACTTATGCCGCGTGTGGCGACGCAGCAACAGCACATGCCGGTGTCGAACCCGGCAGTCGTTCGCGGTTCACAGCGATCCAGCGATACGTGCGATCGGCAACCCAGGAAACACCGGGTAGGTCCCCGATCGCTCCGAGAATCGGCCACGGTTGCGGGGCCGTACGCAACATTGCCATGACCGCGCGACTGCCCGAGGACACCTGTCCATCCTGAGCAACGAACTGCACCGCCAGCGCACATTGGGTCTCGGTGAGCCCGTATCGCTCCAGCTCAATCCACTGGAACGGCTCAATGTCGACATCGGGTCTGATCCACCGGCGTGTGACATTCACCGACGCGGTGCAGATCCCGCAGTCGCCGTCGAAGATGAGCAGTGCTCGCACGGTTTGAGCCTAACCCGAGCACTCCATGCTCGCTTCAGTAGACGTGGACGAGTCCGCGCAGGGGCATCTGGTTGAACAGGTAGATCGCATCGTTCCTGTCGGCGACGTTCACGCATCCATGCGAGCCACCACCGGGGTAGTACCCCGTGGCCGCGAAGGTGGGTGAATAGTGCACCGCGATGTCACCGTTGAAGAAAAGAGCGAAGGGCATCGGAGCGCGCGGCTCATCAGGACCATTGATGCCCGATGTGGCATCCCGCCAGCGGAACCAGATGCGATGTGTGCCGGTAGGGGTGTCGAGACCGGGAACACCGAACCGCACATGCACAGTGCGGTCGACCTTGCCGTTGCGGACATAGCGGATGACCTTGGCGGTCTTATCGATGCACAGCGTCTTCGCCTCGCTCAAGCACACTCGAGGCAGGACACCAACCTCACCCGAAACGTTCCTGATCATCCGCCAGGTTCGCCTATCGACCTTGCCGTCCTGGGGGAGGAAGTATGTGCTTTGAACTGACTGCACCGCCCGGGTCGTCGAGGGACCGAACTTGCCTTCCACTCGTTCGCGCCAGGCGATCGGGAACCCGAGCCAGACCATTCGTTCCTGCAGGATCCGGACGAACCGACCTCGGTCTCGTTCCTCCATCGGCAAGGTCAGCTTCGCCTGGCGGGCAGGATTCTCCTGACGATGCGAGTTGTCCACAGCAGCCTGCGCCGGTGCGGATACCGCAGCGGTGAGACTCACCGCCATGACGACAGCGCTCGCACTTGCCAGGACTCGTCCCCACACAGACATGTTCGTCATCCTACGTCCTCGAACCAGCGTGGACTCGTGGTCCGGGGCGGCAGGAACCGGTCATGCACCACGATCATCCGCGGGCCGGATGGTGGACGCACCAGATAATCAGCAAGGTCGCGTGGTCCGGACACCTGCTGGACCGGGATCCCGAAAGCCGAGCCGAGCGCCGACCAGTCCGGGGTGAGCAGGTCGACCCCGCGCTCGGGATGTCCGAAGACCTGCTGGTCGTAGCGCAGCATGCCGTAGCCACCATCGTCGACGATGAGCAGCGTGACCGGTAGTTGTTCTTGGGCCAGGGTCGCCAATTCCCCGAGGGCGAACATCGGGCCGCCGTCCCCGCACACTGCAAGGGTTGGCAGACCCGCTGCAGCCGGACCGATCGCTGCCGGCAGCGCATACCCGAGCGTGCCCCAACCCACCGGGTATTGCAGCCGTCGCGATCGGGGCTGTGGTGCATAACCGCCGACCCAGTAACCCGACACCGCCATGTCGCACACGATCACTCCGTCATCGGGCCAGGAACCGACCGCGTCGACGAGAGCCATCGGGTTGGTCGTCGCGGAGTGATCCCGCAAGCGCTGACGCACCTGATGGGATATCGCTGGATCAGCCCACGGCGCCCGCGGTTTC
>JAGYOB010000298.1 GCA_018399515.1 Candidatus Nanopelagicales bacterium | reverse complement strand
TTCCAGCGGATCGCAGCGATCGGGCTGGGTGATCGCCTCGCTGATCCGTGGGGTGCGGACCATCACCTCGGTCAGCAGCGTCCGCCGCCGCGATGATTGGGCCGACACCAGGCGCTGGCTGACCACCCCCACCAGTGATTCCGCCAGTGCCGCACGGGCCATGTCCTGCTCGGAGATATCGAACAGCGACACCATGCGATGCACTGATTCCAGGGCGCTGCCGGCATGAACACTGGCGAGAACAAGATGCCCGGTCTCTGCCGCCTGGGCGGCGATGCGCATCGTGGCCAGATCGCGGATCTCGCCGATGACGATGACATCCGGATCCTGGCGCAGGCCCGAGCGCAGGGCTCGCTCGAAACTTTGCGTATCTGTGCCGATTTCGCGTTGGGTCAACGACGCGCGGCGGTCTTGGTGCACGAACTCCACCGGGTCCTCGATCGTCAGGATGTGGCAGGGCCGGGTCGCATTGATCTGACCGACCAGTGCTGCCAGTGTCGTGGACTTGCCCGATCCGGTCGGCCCGCTCACCACGATGAGGCCGTGGGACGCCGACGTCCACCCACGCACCGCGTCGGGCAGGTGCAACTCCTCGGGAGTGGGGATCGTGTCACGCACATGGCGCAGCACCAGACCCCAGCCGCCGAGGGATGTGAAGGCATTGCCGCGGAAGCGACCGACACCGGCCAGGTTCACGGCGAAATCCGCATCGATGCCCGCGGCGGACAACTCGGTTCCCAGCGCCGCACGCACCAGGTCCTCGGCCACGTCACTCGAGACAGGGCCGTCGGTCACGCTGATGAGGTCTCCATCCACCCGGATGAGCACCGGCCTGCCCGCACGGATATGGATATCCGACGCACCGCGGGCGACGGCATCGGTCAGCAGACCGGACAGGTCCGCGATCGGTGCCCGGTAGGCGGTCGTCGGCAGGCTCACCCCAGGGGTATCGGCTCGATCCCTGCGCGGGGGTCACTGTCGCCGGGACGGTCCGATACTCCCCCTGTGATTGGACTGTCCCCGCGCCTTGTCGGCCTCGACCTCGGCGCCACCGGAATCCGCGCCGCTGAAGTCGCTCCCGCTACGGCGCGGCATCCCGCGCGTGTGACGAAGGTGGCCGAGATCGACCTGCCCACCGGGGCCATCGATCACGGCGCCATCGCGCAACCGAAGGTCGTCGCCAAAGCCCTGCGCTCCCTGTGGCGCCGGGGCCGGTTCTCGACCCGGCGCGTGGTGTGGGGTGTCGACCCCGCCGCGGTTCTCACCCGCCCGATGGACCTGCCGTGGATGGAACCCGGGGATTTCGCCTCGGCCTTGAAGTTCCAGATCCACGACGCGCTGCCGGTCGATGTCCGCACCGTCGAGGTGGGGTATCACCTCCTCGACGAACTCGGTACCTCGGCACTCGGGCTGCCCGAAACCAACCGCATCCTCGTCGTGGCCACCTCCAGCGAGGGTGTCGCCGCGACGGCATCGGTCCTGCGCCAAGCCGGGCTGCACCCGGTCGCCGCCGACACCCATGCTTTCGGCCTGATCCGCGCGGCCTGCTCGGCCGATGCATCCGGCGAGGCACCGACTGAACTCCTCGTCGATATCGGCGCGCAGCAACTCACCATGATCATCCACCGCGGCGGAACCCCGCTGCTCATCCGCTCGGTCAGCCACGTCGCCGGTGAGGCGGCCGTGACCGCTATCGCCGATGATCTGGATATCGAGACCGCACAGGCCGAGGCCGACATGATCGCCGCCGGCATCAACGGCCCGGCTCCGATCCTGACTCCGATCGCGCAATCCTCGGTGTTCGCCAGTTCAGCGACAGCGACTCTGCCGCGCGCCGATCCCCGCACCGAACGCATCACGGAGGTGCTCGGGCGCTGGGCGACGACGGTGGTCAAGGAGATCCAAGATTCCCTGGACTACTACTCCTCCACCGCACCGGCCATCCCGGTGTCAAGGATTTCGCTGATGGGGCGCACCAGCCGGCTGCGCGGGTTGTCCGAACGCATCACCACCCAGACCCTGCTGCCCGTCGTGGCGATGGACCCGCTGGCCGGGTTGAGCGCACACGGCCCGGCCGCCCGGGCGATCCCTGAGGATCAGCGTTTCACCTTGGCTATCGGGTTGGCACTGTCATGACCACGACGCAGACCCAGGAACCCGCGCTCGCCACCCAGCGTCTCGAGCAGTCCCCACCTCGGCAGTCCCCACCCCGGGTGAATCTGCTCCCCGAGAAGATCGCCCGGTCGCTTCGAGTGCGCAGCGTGCTGCGGCGCGGTGCCGTCGGTGCCGGGGTGATCATCCTGGGTCTGGCCGGGCTGTGGTGGTGGGAGAGCGGGGCGATCTCGGCGGCCTCGGACCGTGTCGATCAGCTGCAGGCCCAGAATGATTCGCTGACGCAGCGGATCACGCAGCTGGCTCCGGTCGGGGTGCTGTCCGCACAGTTGAATCAGCAGCAGGACATCGTCGATGCGACTCTCGCATCCTCCCCGCAGGCCGTCGAGGTGGTCACGCGATTGCGCGCGGCCGCAGCCGATTCCGGCGGGATCCGATTCACTTCGCTCAACACGACCTATCTCGGTCTGCCGCAACCGGGGCAGGATCTCAACAGGTGCCCCAACCCCGATCCTTTCGCCACCACGATCACCGTCGGGTGCGCATCGTTCACGGCAGAAGCCAGGGACAGGGCTTCGGTGTCACGGTTCATCGCATCCCTCGAGGCCGACG
>JAGYOB010000297.1 GCA_018399515.1 Candidatus Nanopelagicales bacterium | reverse complement strand
TCGAGTTTGCCAGTGCGATCCCATGACACCAGTAGTTCAGCGACATCGAGGGTCGAGGCTGCCGCAAGATCACACGGCGACAGACGCTGCGCATCGGCTAATCCGACTCCCGCGATCGTGCGGAGCGCCAAGTCGGCTTTCTCATCGGGGTGCAGCCCCGTAATCACCAGGGACAGCGAGTTGCGCAAGCCACCCACATAGGTGCCGGCCACCTTCAACGTCTCCGGCGGCGCCGTCCCGCGAACCTCGCTGATCGCCACTCGATCGGCATCGACCTGATCGAGTCGGATCGTGTCGAACAATGCGGTGGCATCGGGATTGGCATAGGCCGGAGCACCGATCTCGTAGAGCAACTGAGCGGTGACCGTGCCGACGGACACCAGACCGCCGGTGCCCCGGTGCTTGGTGATGATGCTGCTTCCATCGGCAGCCACCTCGGCGATGGGGAATCCCGGATGCTCCAAGCCGGGCACATCGGTGAAGAAGGAGTAGTTGCCGCCGGTCACCTGCGCCCCGCACTCGATGGCGTGCCCGGCGATGATCGCACCGGCCAGGGCATCGAGGTTGCGCTGATCGGTGATGTCGTAACTCCAGTCGTGCCACCACGCCGCTGGCCCGACCACCAGTGCAGCGTCGGTGACCCGACCGGTGATGACGACATCGGCGCCGGCCGCAAGTGCTCGAGTGATGCCTTCACCACCGAGGTACGCGTTAGCGGTGATCAGGTGCGCCCCCGCCTCATCGAGGGTTTCGCCGGTGTCGAGATTGACGAACTGCTCGCCGGCCGCCCGTAATCCGTCGAGGTCGCCCATGAGGTCATCACCGGTCACCACCGCGATGCGCGGCTGCAGGCCCAGGGCCTCGGCCTTGTCCCGCAGCGCATCAGCGCAGCCCTGCGGATCGAGACCACCGGCATTGCTCACCACACGGATTCCCCGATCAAGGCAGGTTCCCAGAACCTGTTCCATCTGGGTGATGAAGGTGCGTGCATATCCCGAGCCCACCCCGTGCTTCATGCGTTGGCGGGCGAGGATGAGCATGGTCAACTCGGCCAGCCAATCCCCGGTGAGCACGTCGATGTCGTCGGTTTCCGTTGCCGATCCTTCGACCATCTCGCGCGCCGCTGACAATCGGTCACCGAAGAATCCGCTCACATTCGCGATGCGCACCGGGCGTCGAGCGGGGCCGCTCATAGCTGCGCACCCGGTTCATCGACGGTCGGATCCTCGAGTATTGCGACGACAGTGTGCGCATCGACCGACTCGCCCACCACAACGCGAACCTCTGCGACGACGCCAGCGACATCGGCGATGATCCGATGCTCCATCTTCATCGCCTCCAACACCACGAGGCAGTCACCGACACCGACGTGATCGCCGACGGCGACGTTGACCATGGTGACCGTCCCCGGTACCGGCGTCGACGGCCCGCGCGATGTCTCATCCAACCCGGCGTCCCCGTGGCGAGAGAGCCGGCGCCACTGGGTGGCATGTTCACCATCGCTCATGCACCACATGTCGTCATCGAGATGTACGGTCACCGCCACTGCCACCCCGTCGATGCTGACCATCACGGTGTCGTCATCTTGTCTGCGGGTGAGGACCGTTCCGATGTCACGCCCCACTTGGGCATAGGTCTCCATCGACGTTGCCGCATCTGATTCGTGGCTGGCGACCGAAAGGCTGTCGTGATTCCAGCGGGTCGCCAGCGTGGCACGAACGCGATCATCGAGGGAGGCGAACCGGTCGAGTTGAGCCGGCATCGCCACCGTGCTCCACCCGGTCGGCACATCGTGCTCGCCATTCGCCCACACCACCGCGGCGATGAGGTGGCGACCGATCACCGACTGAGCAAGGGGCGGATCGAGGAGGCCGGGATGCCGGTCGAGGAAGTCGGTCGTGGTGTCGCCCGCGATGAAGTCTGCGCTGCGGCAAATCGCTACCAGGGAATCACGATTGGTGATGACTCCGCCGATCTGCGCGGTGGCCAGCGCACGAGCAAGCACAGCGGTCGCGGTCGATCGATCGGCGGAGTGCGCGATCACCTTGGCCAGCATCGGGTCGTAGTACGGGCTGATCACGGTGCCGGCCTCGACACCGGAATCGACGCGAACAGCCGGTTCGATATCGAAGCGAGTCACCGTGCCGGTGTTCGGCAGATATCCGTTCGCGGGATCCTCGGCATACAACCGGACCTCGATGGCGTGACCGGTTCGGCTGATCTCACCCTGGGCTAAGGGAAGCACTTCACCGCGAGCAACCCGGATCTGCCATTCCACGAGGTCGAGGCCGGTGACGGCTTCGGTCACCGGATGTTCGACCTGCAGCCGGGTATTCATCTCCAGAAAGAAGAACTCCTCGCCATCGGCGGCCTCCGCGGGGTTGTCCGTGACGAGGAACTCCACCGTCCCGGCACCCACGTAACCGATGACCCGAGCCAGTGCTGTCGCGGCGGCATACATCCGCTCCGCGGTAGTCGCGGACAACCGCGCAGCAGGGGACTCCTCGACGATCTTCTGATGCCGGCGTTGGATCGAGCACTCCCGCTCGAACAGGTGCACCACGTGACCCTGCTGATCGCCGAACACTTGAACCTCGATGTGGCGAGAGGGTTGCACGAAGCGTTCGACGAAGACTGTCCCGTCACCGAAGGCACTGCGGGCTTCCCGGCGAGCTGCCTCGACCGCGTCAACGACGTCCCCGGGGCTGTCGACGACGCGCATACCTTTACCGCCACCACCCGCGGAAGCCTTGATCAACACCGGGAATCCGACGGCGATCACCCGCTCGCGCACCTCATCGTCGCTGAGGTCATCGGGCAATTCCGCCCCGGGCACCAGCGGCACGCCGGCTTCAGCGGCCAGCTGCTTGGCTTCGATCTTGTAGGCCATCTGCCGGATCGAGTGCGGGGTCGGCCCGATCCAGGTCAATCCCGCAGCCTCGACCGCCTCGGCGAAGTCAGCGTTCTCCGACAGGAAGCCATAGCCGGGGTGAATGGCATCGGCACCACTGCGCTGTGCTGCTTCGATGATCGCACCGGCATCGAGATAGGTCTGCGCGCTGGTGCGTCCGGGCAACGCGACGGCGAAATCCGCGTCGCGAACATGGGGTGAGTCAGCATCCGGGTCGGAGAACACCGCCACCGTCTGCAGTCCCATCCGATGTGCCGTAGCCATGATGCGGCATGCGATCTCGCCTCGGTTGGCGACGAGAATGCGGCTCATGGTGTGATTCGCCGGGGCTTCAGTCATCTCACATCACATCCGGAACACGCCGTAGCCGGGCGCGCCTTCTATTGGTGCGGAATGAACCGCGGACAGTGCCATGGTCAGCGCATATCGGGTATCGCGCGGATCGATGATGCCGTCATCCCACAGTCGGCCGGTCGCAAATAAAGCTGTGGACTGCTCTTCCACCTGCTGCTCGAACGCGTCACGCAACGGCGCGAACGACGCTTCATCGAATTCACCACCTGCAGCCTCGGTTTTCTGCCGCGCGACGATGGTGAGAACCCCGGCCAACTGCTTGGGCCCCATCACCGCGATCCGGTGGTTGGGCCAGGTGAACACGAAGCGCGGGTTATAGGCACGACCGGACATCCCGTAGTTGCCCGCGCCATAGGAGGCACCCATCATCAAGGTCAGGTGCGGCACGGTGGAGTTGCTGACCGCGTTGATCAGTTTGGCGCCATCCTTGATGATGCCGCCCTGCTCGTAACGCGTGCCGACCATGAATCCGGTGATGTTCTGTGCGAACAGGATCGGCACGCCCATGCGGTTGCACAACTGGATGAACTGCGCGCCCTTGTGGCTTTCCTCGCTGAACAGGATTCCGTTATTCGCGAGCACTCCGATGGGATAACCACCGATGTGTCCCCAGCCGGTCACCAGTGTCGTGCCGTACAGCGGCTTGAACTCCTCGAACTCGCTGCCATCGAGCACCCGGGCGAGCACTTCACGCGCCTCGAAGGGCTGGCGGACGTCGGCGCTGGCGATACCGAGCAGGTCCTGCGGGTCATAGATCGGATCGACCGGTGAGCGGTCGGTCCCGGTACCGGCTCGACGCCAGCGCAGGTGACCGACGATGTCGCGTCCGATACGCAGTGCATCTGCTTCATCGACGGCGAGATAGTCGGCCAGGCCGGAGGTGCGTGCGTGCATATCGGCACCGCCGAGGCTTTCTTCGTCGGCATCCTCGTCGATGGCCATCTTCACCAGCGGTGGTCCACCCAGGTACACGCGCGCAGCGTCCTTGACCAGCACCGTGTAATCGCTCATCCCCGGCACATACGCGCCACCCGCGGTCGACGAACCGAACACCAACGTGATGGTCGGGATGCCTGCCGCCGACAGTTGGGTGAGGTTGCGAAAGCTCGCACCGCCGGGGACGAAGATCTCGGCCTGTTTGGGCAGATCCGCGCCGCCGGATTCGGTCAGGTTGAGCAGCGGCAGGCGGTTCTCGCGCGCGATGTCCATGGCGCGCAAACCCTTGGCCACCGCGGATGGGCCCTGCGATCCGCCCTTCACCGTCGGGTCGTTGGCCACGATCATCACGTCGACGCCATGCACGCGACCGATCCCCGATACGACCCCGGCACCCAGCGGGTCATCGGTACCCCAGCCGGCCAGCGGCGACAGTTCCAACCACGGCGATCCGGCATCGAGCAGACCCATGATGCGTTCGCGCGGCAGTTGCTTGCCGCGGGCTCGCAGCCGCGCCACCGATCGAGCGTTCTTCTCGACGTCGTGGCTGCCCCCGCCACCGGTCACCTGCGCCAGCAGGTCGTCGATCTGCGCCAGCGCGGCGCGCATCGCTTCGGCGTTCGCCGCGAAATCCGGTGAGCGCGGATCCACCCGGGTGACAAGCACAGGCGCCATGAACTTGACGCTAGTGTCAACTTGACACGGTTGTCAACTGGTTGCGGGTGCGAGAGCGGGCGGGCTGGGATCCGCTCACCAACCGGTCGTCATGATCCGGATTCGCTCACGAAACGGTCGCCAATCGGTGAGCGGATTGCCGAATTAGCGACCATTTGGTGAGCGGATTCCCTTTCCGGGGGAAGATGACTCCATGTCACATGACGAACTCACCCAGTGGGACCACGCCGCTCGATCGGCCCTGACCAGCGAGGTCGGCATCACCGCGCCGGAGACCGATCTGCAGATGCTGCTCGATATCGCCCGCGATGCCGCCCACGCGGTCAACCGCCCGGCTGCACCGGTGACGACCTATCTGCTCGGCTATGCCGCCGGCAGCGGGGCGAACCTCGAGCAGGCGGCAGCCGCGCTGCGCCATCTGGCCGGGGAATGGGACCTCGGCTTGCACCGGGAGTGACCACTCGCGTGGCAGGCTGAGCGTTGTGAGTTCCCTGGACTGGCACACCGCACGCCGCGTGGCGGCCACCGCACGTGATGCCCTACCCGTCGTCGCGGCCCGACTCGACGAGTCGGTCGGCTCCGTCCTCGCCGAACCACTCACCGCCCTGAGCGACCTGCCGCCCTTCCCATCTGCGGCGATGGACGGTTTCGTCGTCGCCGGCAACGGCCCCTGGCTCATCAACGAGTCCCCTCACCTGGCCGGCCACGATGAGCCCGCGCCCCTCGAACCCGGCCAGGCACTCCCGATCGCCACCGGGGCGGTCCTGCCATCGGGTGCCACTGCCGTCTTGCGCTCAGAACTCGCCGTCGTCGAAGGGGCCCTGCACGGATCGCGGCTGTTCACCCGCGATCCCTTGACGAACCTGCCCGACGAATCCAGCCCCGCTCCGGCTTCGGGAACCGACATCCGACCACGCGGTGAGGAATGCGCTGAGGGTGACCGGCTCATCGAGCCCGGTGTCATCGTGACGGCGGGCATCGTCGGTCTCGCTGCCGCCGCCGGCTACGACACCCTGGCAGTCGTTCCCTCCCCCATCGTCGGCGTCTTCGTGATGGGCGATGAACTCCTCGAGCGGGGTCTGCCCCGCCCGGGCCGGGTTCGCGATGCCCTCGGCCCCCTGCTGCCCCCGTGGTTGGCCGGCCTCGGCGCACGCGCGAATCCACCGATCCGCGTCCCCGATTCCCTCGATGCACTCCTGGCTGAAATCGACGACGCCCAGGCCGATGTCCTCATCACCACCGGATCCACCGCTTCGGGTCCGGTCGACCACCTGCACGAGGCTCTCGACTCACTGCGGGCCCGGTGGCTGGTCGATGGCGTCGCCGTGCGCCCGGGGCACCCGATGCTGATGGCCGAATTGCCCGACGGCCGCATCCTCATCGGCCTGCCGGGCAACCCTCTGGCCGCAGTCTCGGGGCTCATCACCCTCGCCGCTCCCCTCATCGCCGCGATGCGCGGTGCGCACGAGCCGATCGCATCCGGGATCGAAGCGGTCCTCCTCGACGACATCACCTCCCATCCTCACGACACCAGGCTCGTCCCCGTGTCGATCGAGCCCGGAGAGGTCACGCACCTGGCCCGGCCGCACCTGCACGCCGGACCGGCGATGCTGCGCGGACTCGCCCAATCAGATGGCTTCGCGGTCATCACCCCGGGCACCGGCCAGCGCGGCACCAGCGTGCAGGTCCTGCCCAATCCCCCCATCGCCTGACCCACCGGAGTAGCGTCATCGTCTGTGGCACGACGGTGGCTGCGCGAAGGTGCGACCTTTCGCCAGGACGACGACGATGAGGACGAGGCAAGTCGCATCGTGCTGCCGTCTCGTCGGATCAACCCCGCATGGCAGATTGGCTTCCGGCTTCTCATCGCCGTCGGAGCGCTGCTGGTCACCGCGCTCATCGTGTACGTCGAGCGCGACTGCTACGACGACAACGGGGTTGCCGGGGCCATCACGTTCCTCGACGCCCTGTATTACGCGACCGTGTCACTGTCGACGACCGGATACGGCGACATTGCA
>JAGYOB010000296.1 GCA_018399515.1 Candidatus Nanopelagicales bacterium | reverse complement strand
CCAGCACGGTCGTCGGCATCGCGAAGTTGCCCGAACTGACGATGCGCGGGTCGTGGGGCAGATCCTGCAGGACACTGCGCAACTGCTCGACAGTGATCGTCTTCACGAGTCCATCCTGTCAGGGTCGCAAAAGATCAGGGCAGATCGATGATGACCTTGCCCACTGTGTTCGCCTGGACCGCATCCTGCGCTGCGGCTGCCTGCTCGAGATCGAACCTGGTCAGCGGTAGTGGCGCATACCCACCCTCAGCGAGCCCATCGGTGACATCGGTGATGCCGTCGGCGAGCATCGCGGGCGTGAACCCGTAGAGGATCATGAACCGCAGATTCACGTTCGCGGTCATCAACGCGCGCACGGGGATGCTCGGATCGGTCGGCTCGGAGGCGTAGGTCACGATCGATCCGTGCGCAGCGATGACAGCGAGGTCGAGATCGAGGTTCGCACCGAGTGCGACCTCGATGATCCGATCGACTCCAGCTCGAGCGGCCGATCGAATCGCGGCGGCAGGGTCATCCTCGCGATAGTTCACGATCACGTGGGCACCGGCGGCCGCGGCGATCTGCGCCTTGGCCGGTGAACTCACCGTGGTGATCACGTGGGCTCCGGCACGCACCGCGATCTGGATCGCCGCGTTCCCCACCGCACCGGCTCCACCGGCGACCAGGACGGTCGTGCCGTCGATGGGTCCGTCAGCGAACAGGCAGGCGTGGGCGGTCAGATAGGGGACGCCGAGCCCGGCGGCCTGATCGAAGTCGATGCCCTCGGGCAGGGCGACCGCCTGGCGTGCAGGCACGACGGTGTATTCCGCGCAGGTGCCCCACTGGCGCTGATGGGCGGCGAGGTAGACCCACACCCGCTCGCCGATCCGGGCCGGGTCCACACCGGAGCCGACCGCTTCGACGACGCCGGCGCCGTCGTGGCAGGGCACCTGGAACTCGAAGGGCAGGGCAGGTCCGTTCTCACGCAGTTTCCAGTCGGTGGGGTTCACCCCGGCCGTGGTCAGTCGCACGCGCACCTCGCCGGGCCCAGGCCCGGGAGTGGGGACCTCGGCCACCTCGATCACCGAGGAGGCACCGTGGCTTCGATACAGGGCGGCTCGCATGAGGGGCCAGCCTAGACCCGCGCGATCAGCGGGCGCGCAGGGTTACCACAGATGAGCGTTGCCCTCCCAGGGCGTTGGCCACCCGGGCCCGGCAGACGTAGTCGGTTCCCGAACGCAGACCGGTGACCGTCGTGATGCCCCGGGCACCGATATTCCCCATGCGCTTGGCCAACCCCGACCGCCGGTTCTCCGGGACGCAGACGACCAGCTTCTTGGTGAACGGGGAGCCGTTCGCTCGCAGTCGCTGCACGCGGAACACCGCGATCCCGCCGCGCACGACGTCGACGGAGTCGATGCGCGGACGGAGCGGACGATCGGCGGGCTTGACCGAAACAGGTGCGGAAGGCTCGGAGGCGATCGGGCCGGCGCTCGCAATCGCCGTGACGGTGTAGCGGCGTGCGGTGCGCAGGTTGGTCAGCGTGCACCGAGCCGGCGAAGAGCCGATCTCGGGTGCGCGCATCTGACAGGTTCGGGTGCGACCGGCGGCGTCCTGGGCGGTGACGCGGTAGGACGTCGGCACCGCACCGAATTCGCCGGGGGCGACACTGACACGAATCGTCGTCGCCGACACGGAGGTGTTGACGATGGTCGGAGGGTTGGGTACGTCGGTGGGAGTCGATGCGAACGGCACGCCCTGTGAACGCAGGAACGCGGTGAACGCCGACACCCGGGTGTAGACACCGGAGTAGGAACTCGCGCACCGCTGAGGGCCCCAACTCACCACGCCGATGAGGCGTCGTTCCTCAGCGGATCCGGCGATCAGCGGCCCACCCGAATCACCGATACAACTATCGATGGCGGCGCCATTGCGCACGCCCTCCGCGCAGATCATGACCGCAGGATCGACGTCGCCGGGACCGTAGCCGGAGAACGTCACGCCATCGATGGTGTAGCTGCGCCCGCCACCGCAGGCTGACTTCGGGAACACCGTGAGATCACCGACTCGGAATCGGTCGGGGAAGTTGCGTCCAGTGGCGGTGGTGGCACCCCATCCGGCGACGGCGGCGGGTGCTCCGCCGGGGGTGAGGAGCGCATCCTCGGCTGGCAGCGCGGGCAGCACCGGTTCGATGCCCTCGAGAGGTTTGCGCAGTCGAAGGACGGCGATGTCACCGGCCTGGGTGCGCTCGTTGTAGTCGGGATTGACGGTGATGGTGTCGACCGCGACGACCTGGGTGCCAGGATCGGTCAGCGCACCCGAGGGAGTGCTCGCGACGACGATCTGCTGAGCCGGGGTGGTGCGACTACCTTCGACCACGCAGTGCGCTGCGGTGATGATCAGCGTCGCGGTCACCGCACTGCCCCCGCACACCTGCGCCGCATACAGGCCCGCATCCTGGTAGCGCCCCCGATCGGCGATGGCGACCAGTGCGGGGAACTGGCTGGGATCACCCAGCCGCCCGTTGACGACCTGTGGGCCCACGAGCGGATCGGCAAGAGCCGGGGTCGCGGCTGCGCTGAGGAGTCCGGCGACCAGGGTGCTGGCCAGTAGTCCCGGCATGACCCCGCGCATCCGCATGCTCAGCACAGTACGTGAGACGCTCGGGTGCAGTCGAAGCCAGCGGCTGGGAATTGACCGGGAGAGCGACAGGGAGCACGTCATGGGTCGAGCATTGGTGACCGGAGCGACAGCCGGGATCGGGGCAGGTTTCGTCGAGGCGTTGGGGGCACGTGGAGACGATCTGGTCCTGGTCGCCCGCGATGAGCAGCGGCTTGAGGAACTCGCGCAGCGCTGGCGATCAGCCGGTCGCGAGGTGGAGGTTCTTCCCGCGGACCTATCCGATCGGGTGGGAATGGCGCGCGTGGAGCAGCGCCTCGCTGATTCCGGTCGGCCTATTGATGTGCTGGTCAACAATGCCGGCTTCGGGCTCACCCAGTCCTTCGTCGGTGGCGACCTCGCCGCTGAGCAGGCGATGCTCGATGTGCTCGTCACCGCGGTGCTTCGGCTGACGCACGCTGCGGTGCCGGGGATGGTGGAACGGGGACAGGGCCGCATCATCAATGTCAGCAGCGTGGCCGGGTGGATCCCCGGCGGCACGTATTCGGCAGCGAAGGCGTGGGTGACGTCGTTCACCGAGGGCCTGGCGCTGGACCTCGAGGGCACGGGGGTGCGGGCGGTCGCGGTGTGCCCGGGCTACACCCGCACCGAGTTCCACGACCGTGCGGGGATGCGTATGGGTGGGGTGCCCGACTGGATGTGGCAGAGCGTGGACGACGTCGTGGCGCAGGCGTTGCGCGATGTCGAGCGCGGTCGGGTGATCAGCGTCGCCGGCCCGCTGTATCGCAGTCTCGGTGTCGCCTCACGGCATCTGCCGCGTGCGGTGGTGCGTCGGGCGACCGGCCGCCGACCGGCCCGTTGAGCGACTCGTTGAGCGACTACCCACCACTAGTGCGACCGAAAACGTCGCTTATCGGCGCTCTAACCGACGATTCGGGTCGCATAGAGGTTCACACCCACGGCGCAGGTTCACAGTGCGACCGAAAACGTCGCTTATCGGCGCTCTAACCGACGATTTGAGTCGCGCTGCTGGGGATCAGGGTCGGGCGGCGACATCAGCGACGAGTTGTGCCGCATCACCGGTGAGGACCTCCCAGCCGCGCAGGCGTGCATCACGTGCTCGCGAATCGTCGGCATCGGTGAGAACCACCGTGACCGGTGCATCCGGCCAGTCACTGACCTGACCGGCTTGCGGCAGCTGCGGATCGATCAGCACATATCCGCGCACGGCACGCCGAGCCGCCCGCTGGGCGAAACCCAGAGCCGGCGCGTGGCGTGCGAGGGCTTCGGATGCGATGAGCAGGATCGGGGGTGTGACCCGGCCTTCGGTCACCGCCGCCGTGATCGCCAGCGCGGTGCGCGCGACCCACGTGTCGTCATCGTCGAAAGGTGGCAGTGCGACGGCATCGGCTGCTACGTCGCAGATGGCAGCGGCGAGGCTGTCGGGGTGGCCGCTGGTCAGCACCACCGAGGACCCGTTCATATCCCGCACCCTAGGGTGGGCCCATGCCGATGGAATCCCCCGCCTGGAGCGCGCTGCGCGAGGAGATCCTGGACAAGGCGGTCGTGCACGGTGCGGTCACCCTGTCCAGCGGTGCGCAGGCCGACTACTACATCGACCTGCGCCGGATCACCCTCGATTCGGTTGCTGCTCCGCTGGTCGGTCGGGTGATGCTGGACTTGACCGATGACTGGACCTTCGACGCGGTCGGTGGCTTGACCCTGGGTGCCGATCCGGTCGCAACCGCCATGCTGCACGCGTCGGCGGCATCCCACGGTCGGGTGCTCGATGCGTTCGTGGTGCGCAAGGAGGGCAAGGCGCACGGCCTGCAGCGGCGTATCGAGGGCCCCGATGTCTCCGGGCGCCGGGTGCTCGCCGTCGAGGACACCTCCACGACCGGCTCGTCGGTGCTCGCCGCCGTCGATGCGCTGCGCGAGGTCGGTGCGCACATCGCCGGTGTCGCGGTGATCGTCGACCGTGGTGCGCGCGATGCGGTTGAGGATGCCGGGCTGGAGTACCGCGCCGCCTACACCCTCACCGACCTCGGCCTGTAGCCCTTCTCCGGGTAGATCAGGCCCGATTCGGGCCACACTTACCCGAAGAACTACCCGGAGTTAGCGCACGAGGTCAGCATCGGCTTCGCTGGCGCCGAAGCGTCGCTCGAGTGCGATGAGTATGAGCACCACCGCGGCACTGATGAGCGCGAGCACGACGATGAGCGCCACGTTGCCACTCGGTGCCAGCAGCTCGCGATCGTCGTCCTGCCACGGCCACAGCGCGCGCAGGGATCCCAGCATCAAGCCGCCGATGATCACGAGTGTGACGCGCAGGCGATGGGCGAGCAGCCAGCGCAGCACCGATACGAACACCGCAAGCCCTATTACCGCGCCGAGGCCGAATACGGCGAGGTAGGTGAGGTTGCGGTCGTTGACCGCCGCGATCGTCGGGGCGTAGAGGCCGACCGATAGCAGCAGGAACGAGCCGGAGACTCCGGGGAGTACGAGTGCGCAGATGGCGATGGCAGC
>JAGYOB010000295.1 GCA_018399515.1 Candidatus Nanopelagicales bacterium | reverse complement strand
AAGGTGGCATAGCAGGTTCAGTGCGGTGCGTTCGGCGAGCAAGAGGTCACGTGTGGGCCCGGTGATGATGATCAGCGAATCCCCCGCGGCAACGTCTTCGCCATCGCTCATGGCGAGGTCGACTTCAACACGCCCCTTGGCGGCTTCGAGGAAGACCTGTGCGGCCACCGGGATTCCGGCTGCGACACCTGCGGATCGGGCTACCAGATGCATCCGGGACCGCTGCTTGCGCGGCACCGTCGACTCGCTGGTCACGTCCACCCCGCCGGCAAGATCCTCGGCGAGTGCGCCCCGGACGATCGCGCTCACCGATTCCGGATCGAGGCCGGCCGCGCGCAGCAAACCTTCGATCCGCGCCTGATCGGCGGCCTGGCGTTCGGGCTCCATGGCGGTCACCGTCTCACGCCGTGTGCTGATCAGACCGTCAGGGGTGACCCGGCTGATCAGTCGCACCCGCCAGGTGGAGTCGTTGCGGTCGGGGAAGTCCTCACGCCAGTGCGAACCACGTGTTTCCTCCCGTTGGCGGGCGTGGTCGACGAGCAGCCGGGCAACCTCGAGCAGGTTCGTCGTCTCCCAGTCCTCGGTGCACGGTCGCCCCCCATCAGCGTGAGCGAGTGCGGCAAGGCCGTCCGCGGCGCGCTGCAGTGAGTCTGCATTGCGCAGCACCCCCGCATCGATGCTCATCAACTGCTGCAGTTCACGCCGTGCGCTCTGCGGGATGAGCGGAGTCATCGTCGTGTCGGTGACGATCGGCCGGCTTGCGCGTCGTTCAGCAGCGAGCACCGCACCGATGCGCGTCGCGAAGACAAGCCCTTCGAGGAGCGAGTTCGAAGCGAGCCGATTCGCGCCGTGCACGCTGGTGCAGGCGACCTCGCCGCACGCGTACAGCCCGGGAATGCTCGTGCGTCCCTCTCGATCGGTGCGCACTCCACCGGACACGTAGTGCGAGGCCGGGGCGACGGGGATCATCTCGGTCACCGGATCGACATCGTGCTCGAGGCAGGAGGCATAGATGGTGGGGAACCGTTCGCGCCACTTGCGCTCACCGAACGACCGCGCGTCGAGCCAGATATGCGGGTGACCGGTGGCGAGCATGCGGCGCATGATCGCTCGCGACACCACATCGCGTGGTGCGAGGTCGGCCAGCGGATGCTCATCGCCCATGAAGTGACGACCATCTCCATCGCGCAGGATCGCTCCCTCACCCCGCACAGCCTCGCTGATCAATGGCTGCTGCCCTGTCGCCATCGGACCTAGCCATAAGACAGTGGGGTGGAACTGCACGAACTCCACATCCGCGATCTCCGCGCCCGCGCGGATCGCCAGGGCGAGACCGTCACCGGTTGCCACCGACGGATTCGTGGTCTGCGAATACACCTGACCGAAGCCACCGGTGGCGAGCACGATCATCGGGGCGAGTGCTGCCCCCACGCCATCACGTTGCCCTTGGCCCATGACATGCAGCGTCACCCCCTGAACACCACCGTCGGCATCGCGCAGCAGATCGAGTGCGAGCGCGCCCTCGATGAGTTCGATGCCGTCATCGGCGAGGACCGCAGCGACGAGCGCGCGGCTGATCTCCGCACCCGTGGCATCCCCTCCGGCGTGGGTGATGCGATCCCGCAGGTGCCCACCCTCGCGGGTGAGTTTCAATTCCCCCGCTTCGTCGACATCGAAGTGCGCGCCGAGCTCGATCAGGTGGCGCACCGCATCGGGGCCTTCGGTCACCAGCGCGCGCACCGCATCGACATCGCACAGTCCCGCACCGGCGACGAGCGTGTCGTGCAGATGCTCCTCGGGGGTGTCGTCTTCAGCGAGCGCGGCAGCGATGCCGCCCTGCGCCCACCGCGTCGAGCCTTCATCAACTCGGCCCTTCGTCACGATGAGCACACTCAGGCCTGCGCGCCGCGCATCGAGTGCGGCGGTGAGCCCGGCAATCCCCGAGCCCACGATCACCACATCGGCACTGACCTGCCACGACGCCTCGGCTGCTTCGAGGCGGCTCATGCGCCTGCCCCACTCATGGGTTAGCCCCGAGTTGAAGTGCTGAGTTGTCGATCAGGCGGGTGCCTGCGACCGGGACGGCGACGAGCAGTCGAGCCGCACCCCGATCGGGCGAGGGACCCAGATCGGGATCGGTCACCACGACGTAATCCGGGGTGAGACCCGCACTTTCCAGGTGATCGAGCGTCGCCTGCTCGACGGCCGCAGCACCGTTCTCGGCGACGGCTATGCCTGCCTGCATCGCCGCGGGGATCGCAGCGGCCAGTGCGCGGGCACCGGCATCGAGATATCGGTTGCGGCTGCTCATCGCCAGGCCGTCGGCTTCGCGCACCGTCTCGACACCTTCGATGCGCACCGGCCAGTCCAGGGCCCGCGTCATGGCGCGGATGAGAACGAGCTGCTGATAGTCCTTCTCGCCGAACAGTGCGATGTCTGCCGCGGTGGCGTGCAGCAGTTTCGCGACGACCATGAGCATGCCGGCGAAGTGACCGGGGCGCACCGCGCCCTCGAGGATGTCACCGAGGGCACCGGGCTGGATCGAGATGCCGGCAGCGGCCGGATCCGGCGGATACACCTCGTCGACATGGGGCGCGTAGACGATATCCACTCCGCGGGCGGTGCAGACCGCGACGTCGTGAACGAGGTTGCGCGGATATCGCTCGAAGTCCTCACCGGCACCGAACTGGCGTGGGTTGACGAAGTCGGTGACGATGACGCGCCCCTGATCGCCGACGCGATCACGGGCGACTTCCATGAGGTGTGCATGCCCCTCGTGTAGGGCGCCCATGGTCATCACGACCGCGGTGGCGTCACGCGCAGGTTCGAGGGCGCTGAGTTCCGCGCGTGTGGTGAGCACGCGCGTCATGTCCGATCACCGCCTTCAGCATCGAGAACGGCGAGAAGACGATCACGCTGCTCATCGCTGAGTGTGCCCGCATCATGGGCGCGCTGTGCGGTGCTGCGCGCCAGAGCCCGGTAGGTCACCGCGATATCCGGTGCCACTTCACCGAGGTCATCGAGATGTTCGGTCAGCGTGCCGGTGTCACCGCGAGCCACGGGTCCGGTGAGCGCCGCGTCTCCTTCTCGCAACGCGTTATCGAGGGCCGCGCGCAGCAGCGGGCCGACTAATCGGGCCGGATCACTCACGCCGGCCAAGCCGAGCAGTTCGCGAGTCTGGGCGACCAGGGTGACCAGGTGATTGGCGCCGTGGGCGAGCGCGGCGTGATAGATCAGGCGCGATTCCTCGGAGACGACGATCGGGTCACCGCCCATTTCGATCACCAGCGCTTCAGCCACCGGCAGCGCCTCAGGTGCTGCCGTCACCGCGAACGGGCAGTCCTCGAGTCGGGTGAGATCCAGACTGGTGCCGGTGAACGTCATCGCCGGATGCAATGCGAGCGGAATCGCCGCCGATAACGTCACCGGATCAAGCACCCCGATCCCGAACCGACCGGCGGTGTGCGCGACGTATTGACCGGGATGCACAACTGTTGCGACATCAGCGGTGACACTGGCGAGTGCGTCGTCGCTGACCGTGAGCAGCAGCAGATCACAATCGGCGGCGACCTCGGGCATCGGCCGGATCGGCACACCGGGCAGCAGAGCCTCGGCACGCACGCGCGACAGGTCGGTGCGGGCACTGACGCCGGTGACCTGATGACCGACGCGGCGCAGTGCAGCACCGAGAACGGCGCCTACGCGCCCCGAGCCGATAATGCCTACCCGCAGACGCGGTGGCACGGCGGTCACCATTCGGCCAAGCCTAGACGTTGTGCTGATCCCGGCGGAGTTCAGGCGAACTCAGCGCTCATCAACCGATTCGACGAGGAGCCAGGAGAACCCGGCGGAGCGGTCGAGGATGCGTGCACGCTGCGTGTGCTGCTGCATCTGCTGGGCGAATCGATGCGGATCGCAGTCAGCGAGGCTCGCATCCGGCAGAGGTGCGGGCGGGATGAGTTCGGCCAGCACCTGCGACTGGCTGCGCACCACCGCGGGCGGATCGGTGGCGGCGGTCAGGGATTCCCACGTCACGTGTGCGGTGAGATTCATCGAGCCATCGGGGATCGGCCAACAGGTGGCGCCATCGCGATATCCGATGATGCTGCCTGTGGCGAACCGTTCGCGTTCACTGCGTGTGTGGCCGTAGTCGATCGCGAGCGCTGCTCCTTCGCGCAGTGCTGCGCACACCGCTCGCCATGCCGCGTCGCGGTGCACGCCGATCTCCGCGCGATCGAGGACCGGACCCCACCACTCGTCCAGCCATCGCTGGGTGTCACTGCCGGACGGCACCGCCTCGCCCATGCTCTCCGTGCCGGTCACCGGATCGACGAGCACCTGACGGATACAGCCGTTGTCATCGCGGGCGACCACATCGACGGGCAGATCGTCGAGCCACTCGTGGGCGATGATGATGCCGGTGATTCCCTCGGGTCGAAT
>JAGYOB010000294.1 GCA_018399515.1 Candidatus Nanopelagicales bacterium | reverse complement strand
GGTGGCTGCCGCTCCCACCACGCGCTCGTCCAGTGCGGAGTCCTGGCGCGTCCGGGAGGAGACGGCAGCATCCTGCACCGAATCCTGAGCCGACGTTTGCCCGCTCGCCGTTCCATCACCAGCGCCAGTTTCGGTGACCGAGTCCGTCCGTGACCCAGCGGCGGCCTGGTCGCCCGGCTGCGAATCCGATGAGGTGCCCGGGACTTCGGCCGCGGGGTCAGCTGAACCGGCGCCATCCTGCGCCTGCTCTGACACCTGCGGCACAGCCGTTGGCGACACGGCCAGCGGTTCATCCGACGGGGAGGCCACAGCCAGCGGAACCGCGACCAGAGCGCCAGCGGCTAGCGCGGTCGTTGCGCCGAGCACGGCGATCTGACGTCGGCGGCGTCGCCGCGCCTCGATACGGGCGCGACGGGCGAGACGGGCCGCATGGCGGGGGGAGGTCTCGAGTGGTGCGCCCCCGGTCAGATCAGGCATGGACTTGACCATAACAGACAGATAACGACCATGTCGCAGCCCTGTCCCAAGGAGCAGCCCTGTCCCAAGGACAGGTGCGATCGGGTTCAGGAGGTGATGCGAGCCAGGAAGGACTCCCGGCGAACGACCACTCGGGTGATGGTGGCGTGGGCCACGGCGACGGGGCCCTCTCCGAGGTCGTGTTCGACCACGACGTCGAAGGTGTGCCGACGGCCATCCCGCCCGGACAGGCGGGCCGCGACGATGACGGAGGCTCCGATCGGAGTCGCCCGCTGATGCTCCATCTCCACGCGGGTGCCCACGCTCGTGGCATCGGGCCCCAGATCACCCATCACGTCGACGCAGGCCGCCTCGCACCAGGCCAGCAGTCGCGGGCTACTCAAAACAGGCACGTCTCCGCTGCCGAGAGCCTCGGCGGTGTCGTCAGCGGTGACGGTGAATGTCAATCGGGTCTTGTTCACATGATTCCTAGGGTCGGTGGTCGACGACCGCGATCAGGTCCCCTTCGTGGATGACATCTCCCGGCGCGACAGCGATCTCGGCGATCCGGCCGGCCACCTCAGCCAGAACCGGGATCTCCATCTTCATCGACTCCACGATCACCAAGGTATCGCCGGCTTCAACGCTGTCGCCGACGGCGCCGACGATGGTGTGCACGCTCGCCACCATCTCCGCACGCACCTCAACTCGCGTGGGCAGTGTCGTCACCGAAGCATCCTGTCAGGAATTCGGGCGCTTGCCGTGGTTAGCGCCACTCTTCTTGCGGTCGCGCTTCTTGCGTGCCCTCTTGCTCATGCTGACCTCCACTGACGAAACGAACTCTCACGAAACGAACTCTGACGAAACGAGCGCGCGCTCGGGGTCGACCCATCGAGTGCGAGCCGCACCCTATCGTTCCACATCGTCGGGTCGCTCCCGGTAGGTCACGCGCACCTGGGTCACCACCTGGGTGATCCGGGTCAAAATCCGAACGCGCAGCTCTGGTGGCGCAGCATCCGCCGAGCAGCATTCTCGGACCCGAGCGCGCACCGCGGATTCGAATTGGACGAGGTAGGCGCAATCCGGGCAGAACTGCAGGTGCTCACTGACGATCTCAGCGTTCGATGCGGGCAACTCCCCATCCAGATAATCGTGAACCGATGCCTGGATCTGGCGGCAGTGCGGATGACTCATGGGGCCGCCTCCCCCGCCGTGGCGAATCCGTGATCGCGGGCGTACTCAGCCAGGTGGCCGCGCAGCAACGCTCTCCCACGATGCAGGCGCGACATCACGGTGCCGACCGGAGTCCCCATGATCTCGGCGATCTCCTTGTAGCTGAACCCTTCGACATCAGCAAGATAGACCGCGATACGGAAATCCTCCGGGATGGAGGCCAACGCCTCGAGCACCGCGGAATCAGTGATGCGGTCCAAGGCCTCGGCCTCCGCCGAGCGCAACTCCCCCGTCGTGAACGCCGGCGTCTTGGCGAGTTGCCAGTCGGTGAGTTCGTCGGCGGATGTCTGCATCGGTTCGCGCTGGCGACGCCGATAGGAGGTGATGAACGTGTTGGTCATGATGCGATACAGCCAGGCCTTGAGGTTGGTGCCCTCGCTGAAGGAGTCGAATTTCGCGAACGCCTTGATGAAAGTCTCCTGGACGAGATCCTCCGCATCTGCGGGATTGCGGGTCATCCGAATCGCACCGCGGTACAACTGGTCGAGGTAGGGCAGGGCGTCGCGCTCGAATCGCGCGGCCCGCTCCTCATCAGTCTCGCTCTGCGCGAGTTCACCAGAATCGACCATCGTTGACGAGCCTAACCCGACCGATGGCCACTCCCGCACGGGTCGGTCGTTGGCGAGAGTGGGCACGAACGCAGTAACGCGTGCGTGGCTGGGGCTATTCCCGATGATCCGGTCAGGCGGGAGCGATCAGATCGGCGGAGTTATTGCGCGGGTTGTTCACCGCTGACGAGACCGGATACATGTCCCAGTACCCAGCCGGTGGACCGATGAGCACCCGCGCCAGCACGGCGGGACCGGGCACCTGCGGGTCGAGCCACTCCTCCCACAGCGAAGGGGCGACGGGCACCGGACTGCGGTCGTGGATGTCGGCCACGGCTCCCTCGGCGACCGTCGTCAGAATCGTCGTCGACATCAGCCACGCAGCCGGATCCCCATCGTCGGCCACCCCCGGGTCTCGCCACAGCGCATACAGCCCCGCCATCGTCAGAACCGATCCGTCGGCCGGGTGCAGATAGTGGGGAGTCTTGTGCCCCTGGGTGCCCGTCGGCGCCTGCCACTCGTAGAACCCATCGGCGGGAACCAGGCAGCGCCGAGTGGCCAATGATGAACGGTAGGCGGGCTTCTGGGCGACCGTCTCGGCCCGCGCGTTGATCATCCGGTTTCCGATCGCGGGGTCCTTGGCCCAGGATGGGACCAGACCCCAACGCGCGATATCGAGCACCCGGGTGTGGTGCTCACGGCGCACGATGGAGACGTCCTGGGTCGGGGCGACGTTGTAGTTGGGCGGCAGAACTCGCTCGGGCAATTCCTCGACACCGACCGCTGCAGCCAGGGCAGCCGGATCGCGACCGGCGACGAAGCGTCCGCACATGCCTCCACTGTGACCCATCGCATCGCTTGTCCGATCGTCGCGGGTGGACTCCCGCAGCAGACCGACCACTACGCTCCTCAGTGATGCCGCTGACCCCGCCGGACCCGTGGCCGGCACCGCTCGCCTCGCGACCGGTGACCGCCGAGATCGCCATGCCCGGCAGCAAGTCCGCAACGAACCGCGCCCTCATCCTCGCCGCACTCGCCGACGGACCGTCACGAATCACCGGCGCACTCGATGCGCGCGACACAGCTTTGATGATCGATGCCCTGATCGCTTTGGGCTCGGCGATCACCACGGAGCCCGGCCGGGTGGCCGGCACCATCGATTGCCGGATCGACCCCGCGGAGTCTGCAGCCGGCCCTGATATCAGGATCGACGTCGGACTCGCGGGCACGGTGATGCGCTTCGTGCCGCCGATGGCAGCACTGTTTCGAGCAACGGTGACATTCGACGGGGATCAGCGGGCTCGCGAGCGACCTCTGGGCCCCATGCTGGATGCGATGCGTGATCTGGGCATCGAGGTGGTCGATGCCGACGGCAACCTGCCGGCAACGATCGACGGAACCGGGCAGGTCACCGGTGGCGACATCCAGATCGATGCTTCGGCCTCGAGTCAATTCGTCAGCGGATTGCTGCTCAGCGGGGCACGCTTCGATCGCGGTTTGCACCTCACCCACATCGGCCCGCATCTGCCGAGTCAACCGCACATCGCCATGACGATCGCGATGCTGGCCGAGCACGGCGTCGCCGTGCATCGCAGCGGCTCCATCGAACACCCGACGTGGCATATCGAACCCGGTGCGATCGCCGCCGTCGATCGGATCATCGAACCCGACCTGTCCAATGCCGCGCCGTTCCTGGTGGCCGGGTTGCTCACCGGTGGTCGCGTGCGGATACCTGACTGGCCTGCCTACACCACCCAGGCCGGAGACAGATTGCGCGATCTGCTGACCGAGATGGGCGCACGCATCGAACAGGACGCCGGTGGGCTGACCCTCGACGGGACGAACGAGGTGAGCGGGCTGACAGCGGATCTGCATGACGTGGGCGAACTCGCACCGGTCATCGCGGCTGCTGCGGCGTTGGCGACCTCGCCTTCGCACCTGACCGGAATCGGTCATCTGCGCGGCCACGAGACCGACCGATTGGCGGCACTCGCCGAGATGTTCGCGGCTCTGGGTGGCCACGTGGAATGCGGTGACGATGATCTGCGCATCACACCCCGGCCTCTGCACGGCGCAACAGTGTCGTCCTACGGCGATCACCGCATGGCCACCGCGGCTGCCGTGCTGGGCCTGCGGACCCCGGATGTGTGGATTCGTGACATCGCAACGACCCGCAAGACGCTGTCGGACTTTCCCGGAATGTGGCACCACATGCTGGAGCAGCGCGCGTGACATCAGCGCGTCGTGACCCCCGCCGCTGGGACGAGGACGATGTCCGGGTGCGCCCCTCGCGCACCAAGTCCCGACCCCGCTCCAAGGATCGACCACAGCACCACGATGCTGACCACGCACTGGTGACCACCGTCGACCGAGGTCGATTCGGATTGCAATCCGATGACGGACGAGAACTCACCGCTATCAAGGCACGCGAGCTCGGCCGCAAGGGTGTCGTCGTCGGCGATTCAGTGTGGTTCATGCCGGGATCCTCAGACGATGATCTCGCCCGGATCGTGCGGCTGGATGCACGTCGAACGACCCTGCGCCGGACCGCCGATGACACAGATCCGGTCGAACGCGTCATCGTGGCCAACGCCGATCAACTCGCCATCGTCACCTCGATCGTCGACCCCGAACCTCGCCCGCGCCTCATCGATCGAACCCTGGTCGCGGCCTACGAGGCGGGCTTGCGCCCTCTCCTCATCGTCACGAAATGCGATCTCGCAGATCCCGCGCAGCTTCTCGAGGGGTACGCGGCACTCGACGTCGAGGCGCTCACCATCTCCCGAGAAACCACCAGCACTGATTCCCAGGCCCCACGCGCGACCGATCTGGCGTCCATCCGCAGCACACTGCGCGACCATTCGACCGTCCTGGTCGGGCATTCGGGGGTTGGCAAATCCACCCTGGTCAATGCGCTCGTACCCGGATCTGATCGCGCGACAGGGTCGGTCAATGAGGTCACCGGGCGCGGCCGACACACATCGAGTTCCGCGGTCGCCCTCGCGCTGCCCGAAGGAGGTTGGATCATCGACACCCCCGGGGTGCGCTCGTTCGGACTCGCTCATGTTTCACCCGATGCGGTGCTTCGAGCCTTCGATGACCTGGCCCCCGGGCTCGATGCCTGCCCCCGTGGCTGCACTCACGATGAACCCGAGTGCGCCCTCGATGATTTCGTCGGTGCCAATCCGCACGCGCGGGCCCGACTGGACTCGCTCCGTCGATTGCTGGCCAGCCGCTAGGCCGGGTAGACCCCCTGCCAGACCATCTGCGCACCGGTGTGTCCGGTACGGATCGTCCAGCCGGTCGCCACTACCGCGACGGCGACCACGACCACCGCGAGGATCTGTCCGCTCAGGGTCCGTCGGCGCGCTCCACGACGATCGAGCAGCCAGAGCGCGAGGGTCACCCCGAGTAATCCGAGGGCGAACAACGGCATGATCGAGCCGCTCGACTGGTGGTCGGCGCTCACACCACGCAGCAGGGTTAACGACTCACCCGACTGGCGAGAGACGATCGATGCGATAACGCCGATCGCGGCGATCACGACGACGGCCGGACCGAACCGGACTGAGAACCTCGGCGCGAAGGCCATGATCACGGCACCGATCGCCGCCAGAGGCACCAGGACGACCGCGGCGTGGACGACCAGCGGGTGCGTGGGAAGGCCGAACACCGAATCGAGCATGACCACCACCGTACGCGTCGGTGTGCACCGACGGCCGGATACCGTGGCGTTTTGTGACGAGTGATTCCTCCCCCGTTGGCGACCTCACCACTGATCTCGACCTGGCACTTCGGCTCGCCGACGCCGCCGATGCGCTCACCCTGGCCGGATTCCGCTCCGCCGACCTGGTGGTGCACACCAAACCTGACCTCACCCCGGTGACCGAGATCGACAGGTCCGTCGAACGTGAGCTTCGCGGCATTCTGTCCGTCGAACGACCCGGGGACGCCGTTCTCGGCGAGGAATACGGACCGACGACGACGGATGCAGCGCGCCGCTGGATCATCGATCCCATCGACGGTACGAAGAATTTCGTGCGCGGTGTGCCCGTGTGGGCGACGCTGATCGCACTCGCTCACCGCATTGGCGCGGACGAGAACGAGAACGAGAACGAGAACGAGGACATCGTGCTCGGTGTGGTGAGCGCACCCGCGCTCGGTCGGCGGTGGTGGGCAGCATCAGGTCTGGGCGCCTTCAGCCGGGGAATCGAGGACTCCCAACCGCGTCGGCTCTCGGTGAGTGCCGTGCAGGATCTGGCCGATGCCTCGATGAGCTATTCGGACCCGATCGGTTGGCCACCCGGTGCCCTCGACCGTCTCCATGCGGCCACCTGGCGGATGCGCGCCTATGGCGATTTCTGGTCCCACCTGCTCGTGGCCGAAGGCGCGGTGGATATCGCCGGGGAACCGGAACTGAACCTCTGGGACATCGCCGCACTCGTTCCCATCATCGGTGAGGCCGGCGGTCGCATCACCTCCTATACCGGTGGGCTGCCCCGGGATAGCGCCGTGACGACGAACGGCCATCTCCACGAGGCCACCCTGCAGATGCTGGGGACGGCAGACTGACAGCGTGCTCGAGATGCGTCGCGCACCGATCACGAAACCAACTCAGCTTCGCCCCACCCCTAGACGCAACCCCTGCGATCAGTCAGTGTGAGTGGATGAAGATCGCACACCTACTGACCGGCAAGGGCAGCTCCGTGATCACGGTCACGCCTGACGATCTGGTGGTCACCGTGCTTGCGCTCCTCGCCGAACACCGCATCGGAGCGATCGTCGCAACCCACGATGGTTCCCACATCGATGGCATCGTCTCCGAACGCGACATCGTCCGCGCCATGGCGGCGGATCCGGATGCGGGAACAACCGGAGGAGTTCGCCCCCGATCGGTGTCGAGCATCATGTCCGCACCCGTTGTGACCATCGGATTGGACTCCGACATCGACGAAGCGATGTCGATCATGACCGACTCCCGTATTCGACATCTGCCCGTCGTCGATGACGAGGGCCTGCTCGTCGGGCTCGTGAGCATCGGCGACGTCGTCAAAGCGAAGTTGTCCGCGCTCGAAGAGGAGAAGTCTGCGCTGTTGGACTACCTCAATCGCGGCGGGTGACCGCAAGCGGAAGTCCAGCGCTTGGACGTATCGTCACCTGCGGAATCGGCTGGGGGTCGGGTATTCCTCGATCGCGGGCCAGGCGAATCCGGCGCGCGATGCCAGCGAGCAGCAGGGTGCCTTCGGCGAGAGCGAATTCCCGTCCAATACATAACCGCGGCCCAGCACCGAAAGGCCAGTAGTGCACCGCGATGTCACCACCTCGTGATGACACATCGAGAAATCGCGTGGGATCGAATCGATCCGGTTCGGTCCACGCATTCTCATCGCGATGAACCAGATAGGGACTCAGGATGATCAGCGCGCCCTTGGGGATTTCGCGCCCACCGAGTTCGTCGTCAGCCAGGGATCGACGCGTCACGAGCCACGCGGGTGGAAACAGTCGCAGAGCCTCATCGAGCACCGCCCGGGCGTAGGGCAACCGCGGGACATCCGCCATCGACACCGCAACGTCCCCCAGCACGTCACGCGCCTCGTTCGCCAGACGATCCTGTACCTGTTCATCGCCGGCGATCAACCACATCGCCCACGCCAGAGCGCTGGCGACCGTCTCATGACCGGCCACAATGAACGTGACGACCTGATCGCGGATCTCGGCTGTACTGAGCCGGTCTCCATCGGAATCCGGGGCCAGCAGCAGATCGAGCATGTCCGCCGGACGCGATCCATCGCGTTCAGCACGCCGTTGGGCGACCATGTCGATGACCGCGTCGTCGAGGGTGCGCACCGCAGCGGCGAGTTTACGATTCGCCGCGCCTCGGGGCCCGAGGCGGCCCCGAAATGGTGCGACCCTCGA
>JAGYOB010000293.1 GCA_018399515.1 Candidatus Nanopelagicales bacterium | reverse complement strand
CCAGTTCACCGCGTTCATCGGCTGGGATGCGGTGGTGGGCGTCATACCCCTGCTGTTCGCTGTCGGTATCGGGCTGGCGGTGCTCGCGGCGTTCTTCACCCTGCGCAAGTACATGCGCGTCTGAGGCGCGCATCATGCCTCGAGAGACCGGCCGCAAGGTCATCGCACAGAACAAGCGCGCCCGACACGATTATTCGATCGATTCGACGGTCGAAGCCGGCCTGGTGCTGACCGGTACCGAGGTGAAGTCGCTGCGCGCGGGTCGGGCGACGCTCACTGATGGTTATGCCACGATCGACGACGGCGAGGTGTGGCTGCGCGGGGTGCACATCCCCGAATACGACCTGGGCACGTGGACCAATCATGAGCCGCGCCGAGCGCGCAAGTGCCTGCTTAAGCGTGACGAGATCCGCAAGCTGGCCCACCGCACCCAGGTGAAAGGGTTCACGCTGATCCCGATCGCCATGTATTTCAAGGACGGCTACGCGAAGGTCGAACTCGCCTTGGCCACCGGCCGCAAAGCCCACGATAAGCGCCACGCCATCGCCGAGCGCGAGAGCAAGCGCGAGGCCGCGAAGGCGGTCGGCCGGCGCGCGAAGGGCCTGGATTAGGGGCAGGCTCAGGCGGGTCGGTGTGGCCGATCGGATGGTTCCGGGTGATGAGGTTGTCGGCTGGGACACCCGGGGCCCGGTGCTGTGGTCGACTGACCGCGGTGCGACCTGGCAGGAGGGCCCGATCCTGACGCCCACATCGCTTGCCTGGTTCAACGGGCAGGTATGGATGGCGACTCCCGATCAGGGACTGCTGACCTGGCAGCCCGGTGGGGACACTGACCCTCCCTTGCTGGAGCAGATACCGGCGGTGTTGTTGGCAGCCTCCGACGATGGTGCAGCGTTGTGGCGGATCGATCGTGACGGCTCGGTCCACCGCACCCTCGACGGCGAGTCCTGGGATGCAGCAGGTCGGGTCATCAGCGTGGAGACATTCGCGGCGGATCGCGATCGTGCTTTCGCGGTGACGCGAACGAGCCTGCAGATACTCCGACTGGGGTAGTGGCTATCCCGAGTCGTGTAGTCGAAGTTCGTCTACACCCGGCCTCAGGCGGCGTCGCGCAGCAGCCGATGCGTCATCGCCTCGATCGCCGACACCGGAGCATCGGTGGGCTGCGGCGCAGGGACACCGTCGAAGACCGGTGACGGCAGCGTGTCGTAGGAGTGACCGCTGGTGGTGGAGGTCCAGGTGGCCTGACCGTGTTCATCCAGTGTCACCAGGAAGTATCCGGCGGTGACGATGAGGTGATCGGGCCCGCAGGCCGGATGCAGGTTCGCCGCTGTGGTGTTGGATCCGTCGAAATCATCGGCGTGATCGAGTTGGGCGTCACTGGCCGGCCGGGAGCAAACGGGCATCGTGCACTCTTGGGCGCGAGCGGCGATGAAGCGGCGCAGTGCTTCGCTGGGGCGGTATGCGGTGTTGTTGATGTCGAGCAGGGTGCGACTGCTGTCGTCGATGAGCCAGCGTGACCACTCCTGTGACTGCGCGGCGATCTCGCGGGCGATATCGGCGGGCCCCCAGCCATAGCCGGGGATGTATCCGGGTTCGTCGCTCATGCCGAGCGCGGTGGGCAGATCGACGATGATGGCGGCCTGCTGACGGCGACGCTTGGCGCGTGCGGATTCGCGTGGTGCCGCAGCCGGCGGTGTCGTCTGGGGCGGTGCCTGATCGAGCGATGCGGTTTCGAGTGATGCGGTTTCGCAGGGTTCGGCAGATACGCCCTCGTGGATTCGGGGCTCTGTGGATGGTGCGGCGGGGGTGGTCCCGCGGCTGGGGTCGAGCAGCCAGGTGCGCATACCGGTCGGGGTGGGTTGGGGAGTCGAGTCCGGCGGCTGGGCAGATGTGCCCTCGTGATGCGCCTCATCTGTGGACGAAGGATCGGCGCCGATGGTCGGGGCGGGTGAGGTAGCGACGCCATCGTCGTGAGCGGGTTCGCTCGAGGCGGCGCAGATGTCCATCGGGATGACCGGATGGGTGGATGCCGAGGTAGCGGTGGTGATCGCAGCGAGGAGTAGGTGGCCGCGCAGGGTGGCCGCGTCGGGAATGGGCTGTCCTGCGGCCCGCAACCAGGCCCTGCGTGCATCGGCCAGATCGTTCAACGCGTCGAGGGCCTGGCTGATGCGGGTGTGGTTGGCGGTCAGCATGATGCGACCTTGCCCATCGGGCAGCACCCAACCCTCAGCCTCGACGGTCTCGCGCTTGTCGCGAATGCGGTCGGTCATGGCCGGTCCGTCGTGGCGGGCGAGGGATTTGCGGATGCGCTTGGCGAGCCGGTTCGGTGATTCACGGTCGGGTGAGGACGCGACATCAGCGAGCACGGTGTCGATCAGGTCGGCACCGAACCCGAATAGTTCGTTCTCGCAGACGCGCAGGTGACCGAAGTTCCAGCGTCCGACCCGCGCCATCGCGAGGGTGAGGGGATGGGCGTGCAGAAACCGGGTGGTGTCGATGCGTCGACCAGCGGTGCGCTTGGACACGGTGGTGGCGAGGGCGACCTCGGCCTCAGCGGCCAGCTCGCGGGTGTTCCACGCGTCGCCTGTGCATTCGGCGAACTCCCAGGGCCGGGGAATGGGCTGACTCGCCTTCTCGTGATCGTCGAATAGGACGAGTCCGGATGGTTCGTTCCCGTCTGTTGGCTCGGTGGGCTCGGTGGGCTCGGT
>JAGYOB010000292.1 GCA_018399515.1 Candidatus Nanopelagicales bacterium | reverse complement strand
GCCAGATAGGGCCCCTCGGGTGGGTGAAGCCGTCCGAGCCCGACGCGACCTCGTCCATCGATGTCGACCAGGATCATCTCGTCATCTGCCATATTGCCAAAATACCAAAATGCTGGAGCTTCATGAAGGGGTCGAGCGGCTGAGCCGCGCGAAGTGACGTCGTTGGGTGATTCCATGGGCTCGAAGTCTGTGTGTCCTGAGGAACATGCGCCCTGGCAGCCGGACAGGCTGACCATGACGGGACCAGGCTTGCCCTGTGGACGACACATCCCAGCGCCACTCACGCCGGCCAGTCGATGATCCTCGCGCCTCCACCATCCTCATCCGGCCCGTCATGCCCACCGGTCTGCGCGTCGTGCGCATCAGCATCACCGCTAAACATCGTCCCGGCGCGCGCAGCGGTGCGTTCGTCATCGCCGGGGATGAGATGCGCATACGTCGTCAGCGTTTGATACGGCGTGCCGTGACCGGCGCGAGCGGACACGTGCGCGATCGGTTCGCCTTCGCGCAGCAGATGCGACAGGTGCGTGTGCCGGATGTCATGCAATCGCATCCGCGGCAGACCGGTGCGTTTCATGGCAGCCCGCCACGCATCGGACACCACACAGGGCAGCATCGGATCACCCGAAGCGGTGGTGAAAATCGAATCCGTCGACGTGACCGACTCACCACGCTTATCGAACTCCGCGTTCTGCTTCGCCCGCCATCGGCCCAACTGCTCGATCGTTCCCCGATCGATGCTCATGGTGCGTCGCGACCGCGGGGTTTTCGGCGGCCCATAGTGATAGGCACCCGATCGCGAATGCGACTGCAGAGACCGGCGTACGGTCACCGTGCCACGGGTGACATCGAGATCCGCCCACGTCAACCCGAGTGCTTCGCCCCGGCGCAGACCCGTCGCGAACAGCACCCGCCACAGAGTGGCGTAGCGCGTGTGCGCGGTGGCGTCAAGAAATATGCGCACCTGCTCGCCCGTCCACACGCACACCGGATCGCTGATGTCGCGGGGCAGCCGGATGCCCTTGGTCGCGTTGACCGGCACGAGCCCATCGAGCATCGCCAGCCGCAATGCCGCGCCGAGGGTGTTGAGCAACGCGTCCAAGGTTGCGCGCTTGGGGGTGTTGCCGGAGGTGGCGAACGGGGTGATGGCCCGCCACCCCACCCAGCGTTCGAGTTCGGCCAAGCTCAGATCAGCGACGGGCCGGTGGCCGAGGTCGGGGATGAGCACACTGTCGACCGCCCAGGACCGAAACGCCCGCGTACCCTCAGCCCAGCCCGGGGTTTTGCGCGGCAGATAGTGGTGGTGCAGATAGTCGGCGAGGTTGATCCGCGGATCGGGGGGATCCGGTGGTGCGGGAGCGACACTCATAGCGGCACAGGCTGCGCTCGCGGGGGTATTTCGCCTACAGGGAAAGCGCCGGCTGTGGACAGGCAGCGGCGGGAGGGCCTGGGGATCAGTTCAGGGGGCGAATACTGCACCGGTTAACCCTGCACAGATGAACACTGCTGAACTCATGCATCAGGGGAGGAACGCACCTGCGCGTTGATGGCATCCCAGCGCTGGGAGGTCTCAGCCTGGCGCGGCCCGCAACTGGCGAGGAAGTCCATCATCGCGGTGGCATCTCGCTCAGCATGAAATTGCGTCATCAAGGAGTTGAACTCTTCGCGTGATTGCGCGGGGATGAGCACGGCCTCGATCCCGGCGGACATGAGTACACCGTTCATCATCGACCGCCCAGTGCGCTTGTTGCCGTCGAAATAGAACTGGTTGTCAGCGGCGAAAAGGAAATATGCACTTGCCCGCTCAAACGGATGGTCGATGTGATCGAGGGCTGTCACTCCACGATCGAAGATTTCGCGCAGGTTCGCACCGCCGGGTTGGGTGGGCGCAGGCAGGTGAGTCCCCCGTGCTCCGAGATTGACGCTGACATTGGCCACCTCGTCACCCTCGCCGCGAAAGTGCCCGGATTCGAGTGCTTCGTTGCGGGCGAGCACCGCGTGGATGGCATCACTGGTGGGCTTGGCGAGAACGAATTGCTCGGAGGTGACCAGATCGCGCAGCAGGACGTAGGCGTCGCGCAGCCGCAGGATCTGGTCGGCATCGGACACTTTGCGGCCGCCCACGGTGATGCCCTCGAGCAGGGTCTGGACCTCGGGGTAGGTGAACGGATTACCTTCGAGCACCGCTGCCGCCCACACGTGCCCGGCCATCGCTCGGTCGAAGGAGGCGACGGCGGCGCGCACGCTCGAGGAATCGACGTCGCGCTGGGCGGATTCGCGGTCCCAGCTGAAGCCGAGGTGAGCGAACAGTTCGTCATCGGTCATGACGGCGACCTCCTAGCCGGTGGTTCGGGTCGATCATGCCGGATACCTCAGACATCCGAGCAGCGGCGCAGGCCACATCTGACTCAGGTCGCGCTGCCAGAACATGGCCAGGGTCTCGTCTTTCTGTGGAAAGGTCCTCACCCCGGCGACACGCCCGACTGCGTTATGTCCGTTGATGAACTTTGCGTTACGTTCGACTCATCCACAACGTTAGTCACAGAGTGTGGATAACCGATAGTCCGGTCAGGCCCTACGAGGAAATTCGGCGGTGTTCCCTTATGGCTGACGCGCGTAGGGGCGATTGAGGTGAGGGATATCCACCGTTTGCCCTGCATGAGGCAGCCACCGAAGCAGGTGGCCGACGTGGTGAGGTTTCACCTTTATATAGGTGTGCACACATAGGTGTACAGGAGTCGAAATGCGCACGGTTCTGCCACATTCCCCGTTACACGGCGCCGTGACCCACGATCGATTCCGGGAGAACGCTCGCGAGAGCATGACCAGTCTGCATTGCGAACAAGCGTGATGGAACGTGCGAATCATCCAAAAAGGACATTCATTACATAACGTGCACCACGTTATGTCACTGCGAGAACCATGTGCTTGTGGATAAGTCCGGGATTGGTTCAACGATCCCAAAATTGTTGTCCCCAGACGATTCTGAGTTGGTTGGGAAATCCCTGAGAGATGGCGCCCCCTTGCACGATGTTGGCTTGGCAACCTGCTTAGATGTACGCGATGGCGTCGCCCTACTGATGTCATCGATCCGGATCAGCGTGTTCG
>JAGYOB010000291.1 GCA_018399515.1 Candidatus Nanopelagicales bacterium | reverse complement strand
GTGAGAATCCCGCGCCAGGGAGTCGTTGTCGTCATAGTGATATATTACATACCACTCAGTCCCTGTCAATAGCCCTTCTTCGGGTGAATCGCGCCCGATTTGGGCCCTTTTTACCCGAAGAAAGGCTAGATCCGGCGGAAGGTGCCCGGTGTCATGCCCAGCACCGCGCGGAACTGCCGGGTGAACGAGGCCTGGTCGTAGAACCCGCAGGCGGCCGCGATCTGCCCCGCGCTGGCATCGGTCGTCGTGAGCAGGCGAGCTGCATGCTCGACTCGAAGTCGCTGCAGCAGCGCCCGTGGACTCAGCCCCAGGGTCCGCCGGCACAGGCGTTCCAGTTGAGTCACCGAAAGCCCTGCCGCAGAGGCGATTTCGCTGACCCGCCACGGCTGATCCATGCGCTGCCTGACCTCCTCGAGCGCAGCCGCGAGCCCGGCGTGGGCGCTGTCCATCTGGGCGTGCAGGTCCACCGACAGCACCGCGACCCCGCACACCTGCCCCCCATCGTCGATCAGCCGGGTCTTCGAGGTCAGGTACCAGCCCAGGCGACGATCAGGGCGCACGATGAGCTCGAGATGCCCGGCCAGCGGTTCACCCGAGGCCAGCACCAACTGATCCTGGGCCGCATACGACTCGGCGAGGTCCGGGGCGAAGAAATCATCCACCCGCCCGCCGATGATCTGCTCAGCCGGCCGACCGACCCGTTCGGCGAAACCGGAGTTGACATAGACATAGCGACCCCCGGCGTCCTTGGCCGAGGCCATCACCTGCGGCAGACCGTCGACAAGTTGCACGAAGGTCGTCAGCGCCCTGCATGGATTTTGTATTATTTCGACCTCCATGGGGTCACTGTGACACAAGACGGCCGATGCTGGGTAGTGGTGTGCTTCGGCCCATGACCACCGACGCCTCCGCCCCGGCAACCGCGCCCTCGACCGCTGGGCGCATCCCCAGCCCCGACGATGCCGAGACCCGTGCGACCGCACTGCTGGCCGCCGCCCAGGCGCAGACCACGCGCGCCGAACGCCGCAGCGCGCGCCGACTCGGCCGACTCATCGGCGACGACGCCGGGCGTGATCTGCTGCTCGACCTGACCGATCAGGTGCTGCGTATCCGCGATCGCAAGCGCGCCGCCCGCCGCCTGCGCGATCTGGTGCGCGCCGGTGTGCCGCGATCCCTCGGTCTCATCGATGGCATGGGCCTGCGGATGCTCGGTTTCGTCGCGCCCTATGTCCCACGGGTAGCCGAATGGGCTGTCGACTGGCGCGTGGGCAACGAGACCGAGGGTGTCATTCTGCCTGCTGAAGACAAGCCCTTCGGTCGCTATGTCGCTCGTCGGACCGCGGACGGGTTCGCTCTCAACATCAACGTTCTCGGCGAAGCGATCCTCGGTGATGACGAGGCCGAGAACCGGTTCGACATGGTCGCCGCACGACTGCGCCGACCTGATGTCGACTACGTGTCGGTCAAGATCTCGGCACTGTGTGCCAACCTCGACGTTCTCGCCTGGGACGATTCACTCGATCGCATCACCGATCGGCTGGCAGCGCTGTATCGCATTGCGGCCGCGCATGATTCCTTCGTCAATCTCGACATGGAGGAGCATCGCGATCTCGATCTGTCGGTGGAGTCGTTCATCCGCGTACTCGACCAGCCGGAATTCGCGAATCTGCGAGCCGGCATCGTGCTCCAGGCCTACATCCCCGATTCGCACGACGCGTTGAAGCGGCTGTGCGACTGGGCCAATCTGCGACAGGCGAACGGCGGCGCCGATATCAAGATCCGACTCGTCAAGGGTGCGAATCTGGCGATGGAGCAGGTCGAAGCCGAGCAGCGCGACTGGCCACAGGCCCCGTACTACTCCAAGGCTGACGTCGATGCTTCCTACAAACTCATGCTGCACAACGCGCTGGCCTGGTCGAATCCCGGAGCTGTCCGGCTCGGCATCGCCTCACACAACCTGCTCGATGTCGCATGGGCGTTGACGATGCGCGATTCGCTCGATGATCCAACGCGTATCGAGATCGAGATGCTCGAGGGCATGGCACCCGCGCAGTCTCGCGCTGTGCGCGACGAGGCCGGCTCGCTGCTGCTGTACTCCCCCGTGGTCGAGAAGCGCGACCGCGACGCCTCGATCGCCTATCTGTCCCGCCGCCTCGATGAGAATTCCGGGCCGGAAAACTTCCTGCGAGCCCTGTTCGACCTGACCCCGGACTCACCCGCCTGGCAGCGCGAGATCGAACGGTTCCGGGCATCTTTGGCGCGCACCGACCAGATCGAGACAACCACTCATCGCACGCAGGATCGGC
>JAGYOB010000290.1 GCA_018399515.1 Candidatus Nanopelagicales bacterium | reverse complement strand
GTCGTCACCACGATCATGATCGCGACGTTGAAGATCTTCGACATCGTGCGCGTGATGACCAATGGCAATTTCGGTACCCAGATCGTCGCCAATGAGATGTATGCGCAGTCGTTCGTGCAGTTCGACTACGGCCGCGGCAGCGCGCTCGCGGTCGTGTTGTTCGTCGCGGTCATCCCGCTGGTCGCCTACAACGTCCGCCAGCTGCGCAAGGAGCGTGCCGTCCGATGAGTGTCGAAGCGCACGAGATCGTCGCGATGCCCCAACCGCAGGGGCCGAAGATGACCATCCCGCAGGCCGCCAAGAAATCGCTGAGCAGTCCGTGGGCCAGCGGTTTCGTCATCCTGCTCACCGTGCTGTGGACGATTCCCACGGTCGGCCTGCTTGTCACATCGCTTCGACCATCCGAGGATGCCAACAGCTCCGGCTGGTGGACGATCGTCACCAATCCGTCGTTCACCCTCGGCAACTATTCCGAGGTCCTCACCGGTGGCAGCACGATTCCCGGCGGCATCCTGCCGTATTTCTTCAACTCCTTCGCGATCGCGGTGCCGGCGGCGATCTTCCCCCTGGTGCTCGCCACGATGGCGGCCTACGCGATCGCCTGGGTGCCGTTCCGCGGTGCGACGTTCATGTTCTTCGCCATCTTCGCCCTGCAGGTCGTGCCGCTGCAGATGGCGCTGCTGCCGCTGCTGCAGATGTTCAACCTCGGCTGGTCGATCGGCCCGATCACCGTCGTCCCCGACCTCGACCTGTCCGGCACCTACATCCCGCTATGGGTGGCGCACACGATGTTCGCGCTGCCGCTGGCGACGTTCTTGATCCACAACTTCATCGCGCAATTGCCCCGTGACCTGATGGAGGCCGCTCGTGTCGATGGCGCCGGGCACTTCACGATTTTCTACAAGATCGTCCTGCCGCTGTCGGTACCGGCGATCGCGTCGTTCGCGATCTTCCAGTTCCTGTGGGTGTGGAACGACCTGCTGGTCGCGTTGACCTTCGCTGGCGGCACCCCCGATGTCGCCCCGATCACCGCGTATCTGGCCAACATCAAAGGCACCTACGGCGCGCAGCTCGACCTGATCACCGCGGGTGCGTTCATCGCGATCATCGTTCCGCTCATCGTGTTCTTCGCCCTGCAGCGGTTCTTCGTCCGCGGCCTGCTCGCCGGTTCCGTCAAGGGCTGAGGTTCAGTTCTCGCCGCGCTGCGCAATCGCTGCTCGCAGCCAATGCGCACTGTCCTTGGGGGTGCGCACCTGGGTGTCCGGATCGACCCAGACGATGCCGAATCGCTTCGTCATCCCTTCGGCCCATTCGATGTTGTCCATCAGCGACCAGGTGAAATACCCACGCAGGGGAACACCGGCGTCACGAGCGGCCAGCGCTGCCGCGATGTGGCGGCGCAGGTAGTCGGTGCGTTGGGCGTCATCGACGCGACCATCGACGAGCGCGTCATCGATGGCGGCACCGTTCTCGGTGACCCAGATCGGCACCCCGGGCAGAGCCTGGGCGATCGTGTCCAGGATGCTGGTCAGGCCTTCGGGCACGATCTCCCATCCCATTTGCGTCAGCGGCGGCCGCGGGGCGAAGGAGCAGGCCGGACTGCCGGGATAGGCCGACAGCTCAGCGCCCATCGAACGCGCACCCGATGATGCGGTCGTCGTCACTCGAGCCACGGTGTAGTAGTTCTCTCCGATCCAATCCAATGGCGTGGCGATGCTCGGCAGGTCAGAATCGCGCACGAAAGAGAAGTCAGCGAACGGCGCGCATGATTCCCGCAGATCGTCGGGGACACCGCGCCCGGCCAGCAGGTCGAGGAAGAACCGGTTGTGCAGTCCGTCGATATGGCGCACCGCTGCAGCAGTGTCAGGTGCGTTGTCATCGGCCCAAATCGGCTGGCAGTTGAGCACGATGCCGCACTCGCGTGCAGATGCCTCGCGCAGACTCAGCATCGCCTGACCGTGCGCGAGCAGCAGGTGGTAGGCCGCGCGCAGGGAACCCTCGGGGTCACGCATCCCGGGGGCGTGGATGCCGGCGGCATAGCCCAGATAGGCCGAAACCCACGGTTCATTCAACGTTGCCCAGCTACCGACCCGATCGGCGAGGTGCGTCGCGGCAAGATGGGCGTATTCGGCGAACCGCTGTGCGGTGCTGCGCTCGAGCCAGCCACCGAGGTCGTGCAATTCACTGGGCAGGTCCCAGTGATACAGCGTCGCCACCGGTCGAATCCCGCGTTCGAGAAGCCCATCAACAAGACGGTTGTAGAAATCCAATCCGGTCGTCGACACCGGGCCCGAACCGCCCGGCTGCAGCCTGGGCCAGCTGATGGAGAACCGATAGGCGTCGACGCCCAACCAGGCGAGCAGATCGAGATCCTCATCAAGCCGGTGCACGTGGTCGCAGGCCGGCTCCGCTGTCGCACCATCGATGATCGCGCCGGGGATCTGGGCGAAGTCGTCCCAGATACAGCGCCCGCGCCCGGCCAGGTCGCCCTCGATCTGCCACGACGACGTGGCCACCCCGATCTCGAGGCCCCCG
>JAGYOB010000289.1 GCA_018399515.1 Candidatus Nanopelagicales bacterium | reverse complement strand
CCCGATGGCGATCGCGGTCCAGTGCTCGATGGCGACGCCGGCACTCGCCCGATACGGCTCGCAGGAGTTGAAGCGCACCTGGTTGGAGCCGACCCTTCGCGGGGAGATGGTCTGCTCGATCGCGGTGAGCGAGCCCGATGCGGGATCGGATGTCGCGGGCATTTCCACGCGTGCGGTCCGCGACGGAGACGATCTGGTGATCACTGGTCGCAAGATGTGGATCACCAACGGAACACAGGCGGACTGGATCTGCCTGCTCGCCCGCACCGACGACGCATCCAAGCCGGGTGACTACCACGGCATGAGCTTGATCATCGTTCCGACTGATTCACCAGGGTTCAGCGTGGGGCGCACGATCGACAAGATGGGCAACCGCTGCAGTGACACTGCCGAGTTGGTGCTCGACGGAGTCCGCGTTCCCGCATCGAACATCATCGGCGAACCGGGTCGTGGTTTCCAGCAGCAGATGAACCAGTTTCAAGATGAGCGACTCGTCGGGGCGTACCTGGCGATATCCGGGACGCGACGAGCTCTCGATCGCACGAAGGAATACCTGCAGGACCGGTCGGCCTTCGGCAAACCATTGCTGGCGAACCAGTACCTGCAGTATCGGCTCGCGGAGTTGTATGCCGAGGTCGACATCGTCGCTGGATTCCTCGAGCACGCCGCACAGCGTTTCACCGACGGTGAGGACGTCACCCGCGAAGCGACGGTTGCGAAGCTGAAGGTCGGCCGCCTGGCTCGCGAGGTCGCTGATACCTGCGTGCAATTCCACGGCGGAATGGGATACGCCGAAGAAATGTGGGTCGCGCGTTATTACCGGGACGCACGACTAGTCTCTATCGGTGGCGGGGCCGATGAGGTGATGCTGCGCGTCATCACGCTGATGGAAGGCATGACGAAGAGATGAACGACCATCCGACGACCGATGCCGTGCTGCTCGAGGTGTCCGGAGGCGTCGCCACCATCACCTTGAATCGACCAGACGCCCGCAATCGACTCGATGGTGAAGGGATGGCGGCGCTCACCACCCACCTGCACAGCACCGCTGAAGATCGCGATGTACGCCTCGTCGTGCTCACGGGCACGGGGTCGACATTCTGCGCCGGTGCGGATCTGGCCGGTGCGGTCGCGGCACAGGAGGGGGGTTTCGCCACCGGGGGAACCCAGGCCCTGGTCGACGTCTTGGGCGCGATGCTCGATCATCCCAAGCCGATCATCGGTCGCATCCAGGGCCATGTGGCCGGCGGTGGCAATGGGTTGGTCGCCGCCTGCGATATCGCAGTGGCCGCGGCATCGGCGCGATTCGCGTTCAGCGAGGTTCGCCTGGGTTTAGCCCCGGCGATCATCGCCACCGTGTGCATTCCCCGCATGAACCCCCGCGATGCCGCCGAGTTGCTTTTGACCGGCGAGCGCGTCGACGCGGATCGGGTACTGCGGTCGGGTCTCATCACCGCGGTAGCCGAGGATGACGCCCTCGACGCGATGGTGGATTCCTACCTGAGCTCGCTGCTCGCGGGTGGCCCGCAGGCCCTCATCGAGACGAAGGACCTGCTGCGCCGGATCCCGACGATGACACGCGATGAGGCATTCGCCTGGACCGGGCAGATGTCCGCGCGACTCTTCACATCTGAGGAGGCCCGGGCGGGCATGACAGCGTTCCTGTCCAAGACCAGCGCACCGTGGGTCCCTGCGTCTGAGGGCGTTACTGGCTGAAGCCGAGTCGTCGCGCATCATCGGGAGTGTCGATATCGGCTGCGGCATTCACGGTGTCGGGTACGAGTGCGATGGTCAACCGATCGAGGAGCTCGTCCATGCGGCGTCCGGAAAGTTCACCGATGCCGGTCAGGGCCCGTCGCAGTGCATCAAGGTGGTACGCCGCGCACAGTGGCTGTCGACGCCCCGGGTCATCGGTGAGCACTGCTGCGTCGTGATCGGAATCAAGCGAGCCGATCAACTGCGACATCGCGGCCGGACCATTCGGAGCGTCTCCGGCGAGTACGACGACGATGGAGTCTGCGACGGTGGGAGCGTCGATGCGATCAAGACCGGCAGCGATCGCCGGTAACGGCCCACCGCCGGGTGGTTCCTCACGGGTGAACAACGCTTCGACTCGTGCGTGATCGAGAACCCGCATGGGTGGTTGCGGCCCGACGACGATGGCAGGTGCAGACGAGAAATGCTCTACCAGTTGCCGATGCACATCCGCGATGACGCCCTCGATGAGTGGCACACCGTCGCGTTCGAGCAGGAGCTTGTTTCGACCCATCCGCCGTGACGACCCCCCAGCGAGGATGACCACTCCCACGAGGGAGTTCCACGCCGCCATAGCGGTGAGTCTCGCATCGATCAGCCGGAAACGGTGATGAGGGGCGTAGGGTGTAGCAACGACGAATAGCCGACCTAGGGAAGTAGGCGACTGGACGCATGGCCGCCCTGAACCGCACCGTGATGATCATCGAAGACGATGAGGCGATCCGTCTTGTCCTGCGCACCTTCCTCGAGGAGGAGGGCTACCGCGTCGTGGAGGCCGTAACCGGCGAGCAGGGGCTCGTCCTCGTTCAAGACGAGCAGCCCGATGTCGTGTTGGTCGACCTGCGTCTGCCCGGCATCCACGGTTTCGATGTCATCCGGTCGCTGCGAGCCCAAAGCCATGTCCCGATCATCGTCGTCACTGCTCAGGCTGATAGCCATGATGTGGTTGCCGGCCTCGAGGCCGGTGCCGATGACTATGTCACCAAGCCCTTCGTTGCGAAGGAACTCTCTGCTCGCATCCGATCGCAGTTGCGGCGCACGACGGCGACCGAGGAGGAACCGTCGTCACTCGTCTGCGGGCCGATCGAGGTGCATCCCGACACTGCCGAGGTACTGCTCGAAGGCGAACCGATCATGTTGTCGCGCATCGAGTTCCGGGTGCTGCAGGAATTGGTGCTGGCACGTGGACGGGTTCTCAGCAGGGATGAGCTGCTACGCCGAGTCTGGGGTTACGGCAATGCCGGTGACGGACGAGTGGTCGACAACCTGATCTACCGCCTGCGCTCGAAGATCGAAGTAGACCCGGCGAATCCGGCCCATCTGGTCACCGTGCGCGGCTTCGGTTATCGACTCAAGGACTGAGCCCACCCGATGAGGCTGGGTCTTCGCGCACGGGTCGCCCTGACTTTCGGGGTGCTTTCACTCGCTGTCGCGCTCGCGGTATCGGGAACGACGTACTTCCTGGCCCGGGTTTATCTGCTCAACCAACGTGAGACGGCTGCCTTGACCCGAGCCCTCCTCGACGCACGTGCCGCATCGGCCGGACTCGAAGCCGGAACTGCTCCGGGGCGGGTTCTGGAGCAGATCCCGTCCGTGGGGACATCCCAGCCGCTGTTGTTCGTCGATGATGAGTGGTACACCGCCGGTGTCACCGTGTCCCCGGAATCATTGCCGGCCGATCTGCTCACCGTGACCGCTGACACCGGCGGGGCGTGGCAGCGATTCGCCGTGGGATCCGATCCGTATCTGGCCGTGGCTGTCGGGGTGCCCGGCGGTCTCTACGTCGAGGTCTTCCCGCTGCGCGATCTGGACACGACATTCGTCATTGCCGGCTGGTTGCTCTTCGGCCTGGCCGTGGTGTCCTTCGGTGCCGGTGTGTCCGTGGGACGTGGCGCCGGAGCGCGGATCTTGCGTCCCCTGCGGGATCTGTCTGAGGGTGCCGGCCAGGTCGCACAGGGTGACTACTCGGTCAGGCTGCGTGCCACGGGAGATCCCGATCTCGATCCGATCAGCGATTCGTTCAACGAGATGGCGCAGGCTGTTCAATCGCAGATCTCCCGCGAGCGACGCTTCACCGCCAACGTCAGCCACGAATTGCGATCACCGTTGACCTCCGTTCTCGGTACGGCTGAACTACTCGAACGTCGAAGCGCATCACTGCCGGAGCGAGACGCGGGCATCGTGGAGGTGCTGGTTCGTCAGGTGCGGCGCATGTCGGCGATGGTGCTCGATCTGCTCGAGATCTCCAGCGTCACGTCAGATACTGATCTGCAGCGCGAGACCGCTGACGTCACTGCGCTCGTGCGCGAGGTGCTGCGTGATCGTGATCTCCCCGAAGACCTCGTCCATGGGGAGGAGACGCTGGCCCACACCGATGCCCGACGATTCGAGCGGATTGTGGGGAACCTGGTCGATAACGCCCAACGTCATGGTGATGGGGTCACCAGAATCGAGGTGACCTCCCCGAAGACCTCGGGCGATCCGGTGGTGATCACCGTGGACGACGAGGGGCCGGGCATTGAACCGGAGGAGGCCAAGCGCTTGTTCGAGCCGTTCACCCGCGGATCGGGATCGGCCGGGACCGATGGAGCCGGACTCGGCCTTGCCCTGGTTCGCGAGCAGAGCCGCCGACTCGGTGCCAGCGTGGAGATCGCCGCGAATCCCGCGGGCCGGGGGGCGCGGTTCGTGGTCACGCTTCCCGTCGAGGCGCCATGACAGGCATCGCCAACACGAGTCGATGGCGCACCCGCTTCGCTGCGCTCGTCGCTGCGACGATGCTTGGGGCCGTGGGTCTGACCGGTTGCGGGGTAGCGTTGGAATCGGGTGCGCAACCACTGCCCTCCGACGTCCTGCCACCGTCACCGAGCCCGACGGCATCGCCGACCGAGAC
>JAGYOB010000288.1 GCA_018399515.1 Candidatus Nanopelagicales bacterium | reverse complement strand
AAGCGGGCAGTGGGGAAGCGGGCAATGGGGGAGCAGGCGATGGGGGAGCAGGCGATGCGATGAGCGGCGCAGGCATGGCCACCGGCAGCCGACTGGGCCTGACCGTGGCCGCCGTGGCTCGCCGCCTCGGTGTCGCACCGGCGACGCTGCGCACCTGGGATCGCCGCTACGGACTCGGTCCGACCGCGCACGCTGCGGGTGCGCACCGGCGATACGACAGCGGTGACATCGCGCGGCTCGAGCACATGCGCCGATTGGTCCTGGCCGGAGTCTCCCCGGCTGATGCGGCTCGGGCGGCCCGGGAACTCGACCTCGCCTCGGCGGGATCACCGGTGGAATCGCCCATGGTTTCGACAGCGGCTGACGATGCTGCCCTCGCGCAGATGGCGCCGCCGGAGTCAGCGATTCCTGCGGCCGCTTCCCGACACGGCGGTGGTCATGTCGTGGCGATTCCTGGCGGCACGCCTGCGGCGCGGGGGCTTGCCCGGGCAGCGGTGAGTTTGGATTCAGGCGCGTGCGAGTCGATCATCGCCGAGACCCTGTCTCGTCGCGGTGTGGTGTGGACGTGGGACCACCTGCTGGTACCCGTCCTCGTCGGAGTCGGGCAACGATGGGAGCAGACCGGAACGGGCATCGAGGTCGAACATGTGCTGTCCGAGGCGGTTCAAGGTGTGTTGAATGCTCAGGTTCAAGGCTCCTTCTCGCCGATCAACTCTCGGCCGGTCCTGCTCGCCGGTTCCGACGGTGAAGCGCACACCCTGCCGCTGTGGGCGATCGCTGCGGGCCTCGCCGAACGTCGGATCTCGGTGCGCATGCTCGGGGCTCGTACGCCCGCATCGGCTCTGGGCGCGGCGGTGAAGCGAACGGGCCCGGCGGCGGTGGTGCTGTGGTCCCAGACCACCCAGACCGGGAGTTTGGACAATCTCGAGGATCTGCCGGATCTGCGCCCGGAGCCCGCGGTGATCCTGGCCGGTCCCGGGTGGCAACCCGGTCCAGCCCCGGTGCGCCGGGTGCACGACCTCACCGGTGCCATCCAGGAGGTCGCGCGCGCCGTAGGCGCGTGATGGGCGCATCGCTCACCCGGAACGACCCCTGGTCTCAGGCCGTCGACCTTGGTGTCCGCGGTCGATACCTGCCCGCGTGGCATCGGTTGGCGATGATCGATGATCGCGATCCGATGGCCTCCCTGGCCCACTCGACGTGCGGCAGCCACTACCGCCAGATCGGTCAGCTCGACCTCGCGCGACGCCATGACGACATGGCCGTCGAACTCGCCGTGAACGATCTTCAACTGGCTGATGCATGGATCGGAATCGCTGCTGACGCGATCGCGGGAGGTTTCGTCGCCGAGGCTGCCGAGCACCTGGGTCTGGTGGAGGAGGTGGTGGATCGGTTAGGTGATCGGTTAGGTGGCCGGGCCTGCGCGGATGCTGATGCGGACGAGGCGTCTGCCTCAGCTTCGGGTGCGCACTCCCTGCTCCAGCCGTGGCGGGCCCACGTGCGAGCGGCGTGGGTGCACGCCGAAGCGGCACTCCTGCGCGGTGACGCGGCGGCCGCGGTCGATCACGCCCGGGTAGCGATCGCGTCCAGCACGCCCCACAGCGCTCGTCACCACCTGAAGTCGCAGGCCATCCTGGCTGCAGGACTCCTCGGATCGGGCGGGGCGGTCGAAGCAGTCGAGATCTGCGAACGTCTGGGCACCCGAGCCAGACGGTACGGGTGGGTGTCACTGATGTGGCCGCTGGCGTTGATCGCGATGGCTGCCGAGCGGGTGGACCCGCAGGTCGTGGTGTCAGCGCCTCTGGTGTTCCACGGCGCCTGGGCCACTCGGCTCATCGAGGCGCACCTGCCTGATGGTCCCTCGGGAGAGTTCGCATCAAGGTGGCGGGAGCGCCCGGATATCGCGAGCTTGCGAGCACTGGCTGGCCGCTAGGGCCGGCTGCGCCTTGAGACTTGATGCGACGCACCCATCGGGTCGCTCTGCGGGTAGCCTTCACGCATGCCGCCGTCGCTCGATCCCACCGACGCCGTGCCCGCGGAGTTCGCCTACCTCGGGCTGACCTTCGATGATGTGCTGCTGCTACCGGCCGAATCCGACGTCGTGCCCAGTGAGGTCGACACCACGACCCGGTTGTCGCGCAACCTCAGCATCCGCATGCCCCTGGTATCCAGCGCCATGGACACCGTGACCGAAGCCCGCATGGCGATCGCCATGGCACGGCAGGGTGGCGTGGGAATCTTGCATCGCAATCTGTCGATCGATGACCAGGCGGAGCAGGTGGACATGGTCAAGCGGTCCGAGGCAGGCATGGTGTCGCGTCCGGTGACCTGTCACCCGCACGACACCATGGGTCAAGTAGACGCCCTCTGCGGTCGCTATCGCATCAGCGGTGTCCCTGTCGTCGACGATGACGGTGTGCTGCTGGGCATCGTCACCAACCGCGATATGCGTTTCGAAGATGACGACACGAGGCCGGTCGGCGAACTCATGACGCCGATGCCCCTCGTGACTGCTCCGGTCGGTGTCGATCCCGAGCAGGCACTGGCACTCCTCGCCCAGCACAAGGTCGAGAAACTGCCCCTCGTCCACTCCGACGGCCGACTCGGTGGCTTGTTCACCGTCAAGGACTTCGTGAAATCCGATAAGTACCCGAATGCCACGAAGGATCCTGACGGCCGCCTTGTCGTCGGAGCGGCTGTGGGAGTCGGCGCCGATGCGCACAAGCGCGCGCTGACACTGATCGAGGCGGGAGTCGACCTGCTCGTGGTCGACACCGCTCACGGCCATTCCCGGGCGGTGGCCGACACCGTCGCGCTCCTGAAGAAGTCGACCTCGGTCGATGTGATCGGCGGCAATGTCGCCACCCGCGAGGGCGCCCAGGCGCTGATCGATGCAGGTGCTGATGGCATCAAGGTCGGTGTCGGGCCCGGGTCCATCTGCACCACCCGGGTCGTCGCAGGCGTCGGGGTGCCTCAGGTATCGGCGATCCACGCTGCAGCTCAGGCTGCACGCCCCTCGGGGGTGCCGGTCATCGGTGACGGTGGCCTGCAGTTCTCCGGAGATATCGCCAAGGCCCTCGTCGCGGGGGCCGACAGTGTCATGCTCGGCAGCTTGCTCGCCGGTTGCGAGGAGGCTCCCGGCGAAGCGGTGTTCGTCAACGGCAAGCAGTTCAAGGCCTATCGAGGGATGGGGTCGCTTGGCGCAATGCAGTCACGGGGCCAGGCGCGATCGTTTTCCAAGGATCGATACTTTCAAGACGATGTGCTCAGTGATGACAAGCTCGTGCCCGAGGGCATCGAGGGGATGGTGCCCTACCGCGGTCCGCTCGGTGTCGTCGCACACCAATTGATCGGTGGGTTACGCGCGTCCATGGGATATTCCGGGGCATCGACGATTCCGCAGTTGCATGCCCGGGGTCGTTTCGTGCGAATCACGGCAGCGGGGCTGAAGGAAAGCCATCCGCACGATGTGACGATGACCGTTGAAGCGCCGAACTACCACTCCCGCGGCTAGGAGCTGATTCCACGTGACGAGCATCGAGATTGGTCGCGGCAAGCGAGGTCGCACCGCCTATAGCTTCGATGACATCGCGGTGGCGCCGAGTCGGCGAACCCGAAACCCCGACGAGGTTTCAACGGAATGGCGTATTGATGCCTATCGGTTCGCCACGCCGGTCATCGCGGCACCGATGGATTCGGTGGTTTCGCCGGACAGCGCTGCAGAACTGTCTCGACTCGGTGTACTCGCCGTTCTCAACCTCGAGGGTTTGTGGACGCGGTACTCCGATCCGCAATCACTTCTGGACGCGATCGGTGATGTGTCCGAATCAGAAGCCATCGCCCAGTTGCAGAGGATCTACGCCCAGGCCCCGGTCGACCCGGATCTGGTCGCCGAGCGCGTCGCCCAGTTACGCGAGGGAGGAGGGACTGTCGCCGTCGCGGTTTCCCCCCAGCGTGCCGCGGCGCTCGCTCCAGCTGCGGTCGCCGCAGGAGTCGATTTGCTCGTCATCCGCGGCACGACGGTGTCGGCCGAGCACGTCTCCGGTGACGGTGAGCCGTTGAATCTGAAGACGTTCATCTACGACCTCGATGTTCCCGTGATCGTCGGCGGCTGCTCGACCTATCAGGCGGCTTTGCACCTCATGCGCACTGGCGCAGCCGGCGTGCTCGTGGGATTCGGCGGCGGGGCCGCGCACACGACCTCTGATGTGCTGGGGATCCGAGTCCCGATGGCGACCGCGGTCGCCGAGGTCGCCGAGGCGCGGCGCGACTACCTCGATGAGTCGCAGGGTCGCTACGTGCATGTGATCGCCGATGGTTCGGTAGGTTCCAGCGGCGACCTGGTCAAGGCGATCGCGTGTGGTGCTGATGCGGCGATGATCGGCTCGGTTTTCGCCCGCGCCACCGATTCACCCGGGCGCGGGGTGCACTGGGGTGCCGAAGCATGGCATCCCACGTTGCCGCGCGGGGAACGCAAGGTCCTGGGAACGGTAGGGACCCTCGCCGAGATCCTGCACGGCCCGTCGCACACCGCGGATGGGTCAGCGAATATCGTCGGCGCGCTGCGCAAGGCAATGGCGACCACGGGGTACAGCGACCTGAAGGAGTTCCAGCGCATCGAGGTCATCACCGCCCCCGCCGAGTGAGGCTCCAGCACCTGGAAAACGGGGGTAGGTTAGGGCTGTGGGGAACAACGGGACCACGGAGCGCGACGACCGTTCCGCAGGTGATCTATCCGCCGGTGACCTCTCCGCGGGAGATCGAAAGAGCGATGCCCACATCGGTGACGACCGGCTCGGTCCGCTGCAGCGGGAAAGGGCCGTGGCTGCTTTGCAGGCCACGACGGCTGAACAACCGCTGGACATCGTGATCATCGGTGGTGGTGTCGTGGGATGCGGCGCCGCACTTGACGCCGCGGCCCGAGGATTGCGTGTCGGGCTGATCGAAATGAACGACCTCGCCGCAGGGACCTCGTCACGTTCATCCCGCCTGGCTCACGGCGGTTTGCGCTATCTGGAGCAGCGGGAGTTCTCGCTCGTCCACGAAGCGCTCACCGAACGGGGCCTGCTGCTGGATCGTCTCGCTCCGCATCTGGTGCGACCGGTGCCGTTCTTGTTCCCCGTCGAGAAAGGTTGGCAGCGTCCGTACGTCGCGTCGGGAATTCACCTGTACGACATGCTCAGTCGGGTTGGTGCCTATGGGGGCAGCATGCCGCGACCGAAGAGCCTCAGCCGCGAGCAGGCCAAAGCGCTCGCCCCGGATCTGGACACCGACGGAGTCGCCGGTGCCGTGCGGTTCCACGATGCCCAGATCGATGACGCGCGACACACGGTCGCTGTCGCCCGAACAGCAGCAGCGCGTGGCGCTTTCGTCGTCACGCGCACGAAGGTGACCTCCTTGCTGCGCGAGGGGGACGATGTGGTCGGCGTTCGCGTTCATGATGCGCTCGCTGATCGTGACTACGACATCCACGCCCGTGTCGTGGTCGGTGCGGCCGGAGTGTGGACCGACGACCTGGTTCATCTCGCGGATGCGCAGGCTCCCGGTCGGGTACGCCAGAGCAAGGGGGTGCACCTGGTCGTGCCGGCCGATGCGATCCGTTCCACGACCGCGATGATCGCTCGCACCCCGGTGAGCGTGCTGTTCCTGCTGCCCTGGGGAAAATTCTGGTTAGTCGGCACCACCGATACTCCGTGGAGTTCCGACGATGGCGCCATGGACGATCCGCACGCGAGTGAAGCCGATATCGACTATCTGCTCGATCAGGCGAATCGTTGGCTGGCTCGTCCGCTCACCCGCGAAGACGTCGTGGCGACGTACTCGGGATTGCGCCCGCTGCTCGCTGAGGACCCTGATCCTGCAGGGGATGACGCCACAACGACTTTGTCTCGTGAACACGCGATCATCCGCCCGGCACCGGGTCTGGTCGTGATCGCTGGCGGAAAGTACACGACCTACCGGGTTATGGCGGCCGATGTCGTCGACGCCGCTGTTGCGCAACTCGATTCCCTCGAACGCGAAGAGCCGATCCCAGAGTCATCGACCGCCGACATCCCGTTAATTGGCGCCGACGACTATGTGTCGATGTGGGCCGAGCGTGGTGTGCTCGCTCGCGAGGTCGGATTGTCTACCGAGCTGATGGAATCCCTGCTGCGTCGACATGGTGATCGGGTGACCGAGGTGTTCGAGGTGATGCGCAGCGATCCCGATCTCGCTCAACCGCTCATCGAAGCAGCTCCTTACCTTAAGGCGGAGGTTGTTGTGGCCGTGACCCATCAGGGGGCCTGTGATCTCGATGACGTCCTCACCCGCCGACTGCGGGTGACCCTGGAGGTTCCCGATCATGGCGAAGCGGCGGCTCGTGCAGCCGCGCCGATCGTCGGGATGGCCCTCGGCTGGTCACCACAGGAGATGGATGAGCAGCTGCAGCGGTTCTGCGCACGGATCGGACTACCGGGGTAGGTTCGAGCCCATGGCGCTCGTTGATAAACCCGGCGTGGATCGCGGCGGGGTCGACCCGATCCCCAGAATCCCGGGCGCGGATTCTCTGGCCCGGTTCGTCCAGGCAGCACCAGGGTCGGCGTCGATGGATATCTGCTGCCCGTTCACCGATGGGGTCATCGCTGCGCTGCCACTGTCGAGCCCAGCCGATGTCCAGGAGGCTGCGCGACGGGCGCGCGCCGCACAGCGGCTGTGGGCCGCTCGTCCGATCGGTGAGCGGATCGGCGTTCTGCTGCGTTTCCATGACCTGCTGCTCGATCGTCGCGACGAGGTGCTCGATCTCATCCAGCTCGAAACGGGTAAGGCGCGGCGCGATGCGAACGAGGAGGTTCTCGATGTCGCGCTGAATATTCAGCACTATGCGCGAACGGCACCGCGGGCGCTGCAGCCACGTCGTCCCCGGGGCGCGCTTCCGCTCCTGACTCGCGTGCGCCTGTGGCGTCACCCCGTCGGTGTGGTGGGAGTGATCGCACCGTGGAATTACCCGCTGACCTTGGCCGCCAGCGACGCGGTGCCGGGGCTGATCGCGGGCAACGCGGTGATCGTCAAACCCGATGTGCAGACGTCGTTCACCGCG
>JAGYOB010000287.1 GCA_018399515.1 Candidatus Nanopelagicales bacterium | reverse complement strand
GAGCGGGTGACGGGAATCGAACCCGCGCTGTCAGCTTGGGAAGCTGATGTTCTGCCATTGAACTACACCCGCGATGCTGCTGGCCGATTATGCCAGCCGCACTCAGCCCCCCTCGCCACCCCATTGGCGGACTGCCGTGTACCCCCAAGCACCACGGGGCAACCGGCTGGTTCAGCGGCCACGGCGAGCAGCGGGGATGTAGCCGGCAGACAGCGGGCCACCAGCAGCAAGTGATCGCTGCAGTTCCGGGGCGTCACACGTCGTGCAGCAGTCCACGTTCACCCAACCCACGATCGATAATTGCGTGCCGCGAGAGCGTTGTGTCAGCGGCATGGGGCGACTGACCAGGTCGGTGGATCCACAGGATTCACACGGGAGGCGCTCATCGCGCAGCCACGAGGTGCCGCAGGACTCGCAGGTGATCGTCACCTCGTCCGCAGCGTCATCAGAGAGGAGCTCCTCAAGACGGAGCTCCTCGTCTTCTCCGCACGCTTTGCAACGGATCATCGTCTGCAACAACTACCAAAGAATCCCACGACATGTGACAACGGCGAGCGAGAGATCATGCCGCCAACTTTATCCCCGTGGTCGGGCAACTCTGACCTTACGTTAGAGTTCACATTCTTATCAGGGTCAGGTGCGATGCACGCAGTTGCCGGATCCGCACCTACCCCATCGGAGCCCTTCTGTGTCGCTAGCTGTGTCGTCTTGGTCCCGTCCCACGTGGTTGTCCCCCCGAGTCATGCGCACCGAAGTTCTCGCCGGCCTCGTCGTAGCGATCGCACTCATTCCTGAAGCCATCGCGTTCTCCGTCCTCGCCGGAGTGGATCCGCGCATCGGGCTGTTCGCCTCGTTCACGATGGCCGTAACGATCGCATTCACCGGTGGCCGACCAGCGATGATCTCGGCGGCAACGGGAGCGATCGCGCTCATCGTCGCCCCGCTGGCTCGAGACCAGGGAGTGGAATACCTCATCGCCGCGGTCATCCTCGCCGGCATCCTCCAGGTGCTGCTGGCGCTGGCCGGCGTGGCACGGTTGATGAGGTTCGTTCCTCGCAGCGTCATGGTCGGTTTCGTCAATGCGCTGGCGATCTTGATCTTCCTGGCGCAGGTGCCCTATCTGATCGATGTGCCATGGGTCGTCTATCCGATGGTGGTCGTGGGAATCGCCATCATGATCGCGCTACCACGCCTGACAACGGCGATCCCCGCACCACTTGTGGCAGTCGTCTTGCTCACGCTCGCCGTCGTGGTGTTCGGGTGGAACGTGCCGACCGTCGGAGACCAGGGTGAATTGCCATCAGGACTGCCCATCCTCGGGATTCCAGCTGTGCCGTTCACTGTCGAGACCTTGAGCATCATCGCGCCGTTCGCCATCGCCATGGCACTGGTGGGATTGATGGAATCCCTGCTGACCGCCAAACTCGTCGATGACATCACCGATACACATTCGAATAAGACCCGGGAGTCGTGGGGGCAGGGTGTCGCGAACATCGTGACCGGATTCTTCGGTGGTATGGGTGGCTGCGCGATGATCGGCCAGACGATGATCAATGTGAAGGTCAGCGGTGCTCGCACCCGCCTGTCGACTTTTCTGTCGGGAGTGTTCCTGATCATCCTGGTCGTTGTTCTCGGAGATGTGGTCGCTGTCATTCCGATGGCGGCCCTCGTCGCCGTGATGATCATCGTGGCGTACTCCACCTTCGATTGGCACAGTGTGAAGATCCTGGCCCACATGCCAAAGAGTGAAACGATCGTGATGCTCATGACTGTTGCGGCCACGGTCTTCACCCACAATCTGGCCATCGGTGTGATCACCGGTGTCGTGACAGCCACGGTCTTGTTCGCTCGCCGAGTGGCTCACCTGGTGACGATGACCCGAGAGGTCAGCCCCGATGGCGAACATGTGCTGTACGAGGTGCATGGTGAGCTGTTCTTCGCCTCCAGCAATGACCTGGTGTACCAATTCGAATATTCAGCCGACCCCGAATGGGTCGTCATCGATCTGTCCGAGGCGCATGTCTGGGACGCCTCGACCGTGGCAGCGTTGGATGCTGTGGTCTATAAATATGAACGTCAGGGCAAAACGGTCGATGTGCTGGGTGTCAACGCCTATAGCGCGGCGCTTCGCGCTCGACTCGATGGCCGATTGCCGGCCGGTCACTGATCGAGGAGATGCATCGATGACGCGACCTAGCCTGGAGCACCCCAATCTCGTGCAGATCGGGGTGATCGCCGAACGCGTCGGCTTGAGTTTGCGGTCGGTGCGCTATTACGAAGAGTTGGGACTGGTCACCCCGTCCGCTCGCTCCGAGGGAGGGTTTCGCCTCTATGGGCCGGTAGAAGAGGAGCGGCTTCGGGTGATCAAGACCATGAAGCCGCTGGGCTTCACACTCGACGACATGCGCGACCTGATCAGTCTCCTCGATGATGCAGCGACCGTGCGTCCGGGTAGCCGGAGGGCGCAATCGATCCAGGACCGGATCGCGGCAGTGCGTTTAGAAATCCAAATCCGACGGACGAATCTGCTGGATCAGGTCGAAGCGACGACGCTGATCACGAAAGCCTTGGATCAGGCCGGACGGCACCTGGCATGAGCACCCGGTTCACCGAACTTGATTTCTGTGAGACCCCCATGGGCGCGTTGATCCTGCGTCGTCGAGTAGACCCGGTCACCCAATCGGAGGTGTTCGAGGTCAAGCTCGGCGAAGACTTCTTGATGTCAAGCCTGTTCACCGCCGCCGAGATCGCTCTGGCGACTCATGCGCTGACCATGCTGTCGGGCCAGACACTGGACGTTGTCGTCGGCGGCTTGGGGCTGGGCTACACCGCTACGGCGGTATTGGCGGATCCCCGGGTTCGCGAGCTGGTGGTGATCGAGAAGTGGGCTCCGGTGGTCTCCTGGCATGAGCGAATGCTGATTCCCGCCGCCGTCCCTTCGAGCGACCGCACCCGGCTGATCGAGGCAGACTTCTTCGCGATGGCCGCTGGGGATGGCTTCGATCCCATCGCGGCGGGGCGCGTCTTCGATGCGGTGCTTCTCGATGTGGATCATTCGCCGCGTCATGTGTTGGACCCATCGCACAGTGGCTTCTACACCGCGAAGGGCGCGGGACTGATCCATCGATTACTGCGACCGGGAGGAGTGTTCGCGGTGTGGTCGAATGATCCACCCGATGACGAGTATCTGGCGGTGCTCGAGGGTGAGTTCGCGCAAGCAAGGAGTGAGGTCGTGGAGTTCCCGAATCCACTCCAGTCGCGTCCACTGCAAGCACGATCGGCGTCGAACACGCTGTATCTGGCACAAACCGCAGTTGACTGACTGCGGTCTCACCTGTTCGGCGCGAAGACCGCGGTGCTGGCGCATTCTCGCCGCACGGAGACTGTCAGGTCACGCCTCGGGCGCTGACTGCAGCGCCTGCAGGATGATGTCCATGGCCTCATCGGTGGGATCTCCTGCAAATCGAGTGAGGATCTCACCGGCTCGCGTGACAACCATGGCCTGAACATCATCGGATCCAGGAATGTCGAGCGACCGCTGGAATGCTCCGACATCGGTGTAGACGGTGATCGTGCGCGCTAATACTCGGGGTACGCGAATGCTTGTCGCCATCCCGCCGTCGATGAATCGTCGACCTAATCGCCACTGTGTTCCGATGACAGGAATCTCCACGACGCATGTCTCGTCGCCGGGGTTCAAGTCGATGGGCGAGCCGGGAATGCCGGCATTCTCCGCGCGAGTTATCCAGCGATCGACGCAAGGCTGATGCCACTGGCGAAACGCGATCAAACACAGCGTGCGGGGCGCAGGTAGGTGAATGGGTAGAGCGATATCGGTGCCGTCGAGCGCACGGCCATCGACGCGGGGAAACATCACGGGGGATTCACGTATGGGTTCAGGTGCGGAGGGAGATCAGGACTCGGTGGATGAGGTCCCGCCAGGCGCCGTAATCCATAGTCTCGGGCATCACGTCGTTGATGAGTTGGCCGAGGGTGAATGCCTGGACGAACACCGCGAACGCCAACGGATCGACATCCTTGGCAAACCAGCCCTTGTTCTGTGCTTCGGAGAAGAGATCGGCGAAGGCACTGGACAATCGGGACTGCTCGACGCCCAGGGCTTCGCGCAGATCATCGTGCTGGCGTGCTCGAGCCAGCATCATCGCGCGCTCGGCACGATTGTCAGCGCGCTTAGGAGATTGCACCTGCTCGTTGAGATGATCTAACGCAGCGAAAAACTGTTTCGCCGATCGTGACGAGGTCAAGATATCGGCGAGCTGCTCGAGGTCGTTGTCAACGCCCCGGGCGAACCGGCGTACGAGCGCCGCGTTGATCAGGTCATCGAAATCCTCGAAGTGGTGATACATCGATCCTTTGGAGATGCCGGACACCTCGAGCACCTCGTTGACGTTGAGTTGCTCAAGGTCGCGATCGTCAAGCATCTTCACCGTCGTATCGATGAGCCGCTCGCGTGTGGGATGGGCCGGATTACGCATGGCGGACATCATCTCACGACGACTCGGTCGGCGAGCGAGTCCAGCAATTCCAGCCAATCCACCGCCCACACCGCTGTGGCTAAGGACGCCGCGATGCGCGCATCGGTGAGGTCGAGGTCCTCGCTGGCCTCGGCAAGTGTGGCGTAGGGATCTGCTCGGGGCGGTGTCGGCGCCCGAGATGGTTCCTCGTGCAGCCAATCCACGACGCCCTCCCACAGTGCCCCGGTCCGGTCGACCGCAGTGCGCACGACTCCCGCGTGCGCGGGCAGCAGCGGGGCCGTGACATCGGGCAGGGTGGCGATATAGACACCCGTGTACATCAAGACGTGCATCGATCCTGCGACTCGGGGCCAGGTGCCTTTGACCGCATCGACATCGCGGCGCTGCACGACGGTGAGATCGAAGGCTTCGCTTGCTCGACGTACGATCGCGCGGTCGGCGGCCCAGGTCTGGCGCAGTTGCGCCGCGGTCGTGTCACCGAGGACCCGATCGACGGCCAACCTCAGGTAGTCCACCCCGGCGGTGATGGCCGCTGCCAGATCCTGGCGCAGTGCGGCCACCATCCGCGTGGGCCACATCAAGACGCTGACGACCGCTGCGGTCGCCACGCCCACGCCGATATCCAGCACGCGATCGATCGCGGTGGCGTACTGCGGAGGCCAGCTCACCGCGGCCAGTAGGACAAGAATGAATGTGCTGAAGGCGACCTGGCCGGCGACGTATCCCCAAGCCCGGGGTGCCCAGCCGACGAAGAAGGCCACGATCGGAGTCAAGGCCCACAGGACGTCGGGGTAGGCCGCGAGTTGGGTGACGATGAACAGACCGATCCCCACTCCCAGGACCGTCCCCCCGAGTGATCGGATGGCCTGGGCTCCGGTTGCGGCGGCATCGATGCGCAAGACGGAGATCACTCCGAGCAGGACCCAGTACCCATGCGTGATATTGACGATGTTGACGAGCGCGGCTGCCAGCGCCAGCGCGATACCGGTGCGCAGAGCGTGGCGGGCCCAGGGTGAATGGACGGAGGCGTTCACCGCCAGATCAGTCCACCAGTGACCAGGTGCGGTCACCTTGGCCCCGATACGGCCGATGTTCTGGCCGATCGCACGAGACGTCAGCAGCCCGGCATCGGCGGCGAAGGCGAGCAGGATCTGCGCGCCATGCGCTCGACGGGTGGTCTGCACCGCGAGTGTCGGGTTCTGTGCGTTGTGGATCCGGGCGATGGTTCGTTCGCGACTGCGCCGGCGCTCATCCTGCGCGAAGGACAGCGGGAAAGGGGCCGAAATTCCCTGCAGGGCATCGGCGTTAGCCCTCATCAGCGCGACGGCGGCGCGCGCGGTCTGCGAGAGGTCGTCACCGGGTGTCGGTGCGGCGATTGCCGGCAGCGTGTCGTAGATGACCTTCATCCGAGCGGCGAGCAGCACGAGTGCGTGGTCGCTTTCGGCGGTGCCCGAGGGTCGATACGGATTGCCGACCCAATCTCGGGTCACTTTCTCCGTCGCGGTGCGGTAGCGGTGGAGCGCGGCTTGCGTGTCGCCGTCGCCGAGCCAGCGGGCGGCGACGTAATCGGCCTGTTCACGCATGGCGTCAGCGAGGTCGTGGCGAAAGGCGAGGCGCGGATCACGGGGGAAAACGACGAGGAGCACCAGACTCGTCACGAGTGTTCCGGTACCCAAACCGATGAGTACGTCGGGCACCTCGGCGAGTTGGACATCGGTGGTGATGGCGACCGCGTACATCAACAGCACCGGCGCGGATCCTGCTGCCGGTAATCCGCGCAGGGTCGGCAGGAACGACAGGGTGGAGCCGATGAGCAAGGTGACGAGGACGACTGAGATGAGGTTGGCGCTGGCGAGGATTCCGATGACGACGGCGAGGGCGGCGAACCCGGCGGTGGCGACGGGGCCGAAGAGTCGAACCTGCCAGGGCCCGGAGAAATCGCTCAGGCCGAGGATCGCGGTGGCCAGGAAGGTTCCGTAGACCACGCCTTCGGGGTCGTTGGCGACGCGGGAGACGAGGAACGCGATGGTGGGCACAGCGATCGCGATGCGGACACCCCGGCGAAGCGCCGATCGATTCGGGTCGATGATCCGCACGGGGATGACCTTATGGCCAGGGGGAGGCGATAGCCTCAGGTCCGTGTTATTGAGCGACCGTGACCTCAAGGCCGAGATCGACGCCGGGCGAGTGGCCCTGGACCCCTTCGACGCCGGCATGGTGCAGCCATCGAGCATCGACGTGCGCCTCGATCGGTACTTCCGGGTGTTCGAGAACCACCGCTACCCCCATATCGACCCGGCCGAGGAGCAACCTGAGCTGACCCGGTTGGTCGAGGCGGATACCGAAGCGTTCATCCTGCATCCTGGTGAGTTCGTCCTGGCCTCCACCTACGAGGTCGTGACACTGCCCGATGACATCGCCGGTCGGCTCGAGGGCAAGTCATCGCTGGGCCGCCTCGGACTGCTCACCCATTCCACCGCGGGTTTCATCGATCCGGGGTTCTCCGGACACGTGACCCTGGAGTTGAGCAATGTCGCGACGCTACCGATCAAACTGTGGGCGGGGATGAAGATCGGCCAGTTGTGCCTGTTCCGGTTGTCGTCACCTGCTGAGCACCCGTATGGATCGGCGGTGTATGGCTCGCGCTACCAGGGCCAGCGTGGCCCGACCCCGAGCCGGTCGTTCGCGAACTTCCACCGCACTGACGTGCGCTAGGACACCTGATTCCCCGCTGAGGTCGTTCGGTTGCGGTATCGGTAGATCGGCATGGCCACCGCCATAGTGGCCAGGGCGATGCCGACCCCGAGCAGGGTCGCAACCAACCGGTAGTCGCTGGTCTGCTGCACAGATCGTCCGATGCTTTCCAGAATCACGATCGCCGGGGTGAGCACCATCGCGTACAGCGCGTAGTGCCAGTGCTTGACCATGGCGATAACCGCGAGGACCGCGAAGGCGTAACCGACGGCGGTCAAGACGGGTCCGGAGCCGAGCACCTCCGCGGCGAGGTACGCGATGGCGAATCCGGCGATCGTTCCGACTGCTCGATTGACCGACTTCACCATTCCATCGCGCATGGCGGGCTGGATCACGATGAAGGGGGTCATGATCAACCAGCCACCGGTATGGCCCCACCCGTTGAGCAGGGCGATCGTCGCGGTGATGCTTGCGGTGACCACCAGCATCACCGCGTAGCCGATCGTTCCAGCCCAACTGTGCTGCACCGAGTAGACGGGGTTCTTGTGCGGCGGCAGGAGCCGGCTGCGAAGCACGGTCACGATGAGTGCGACGAAGATCCCGTAGGCCAGGACGGCGGCAGCGAAGACCAGCGTGGAATCCACCGGTGGTCCCACGACGGACTCGGAGGCGATGAACGCCAGGGTGATCGGCAGCATGACGAACGAGCGATTCCAACCCCAACGGGCGGTCACTCCCACACCGATAGCGACGGCGACGAGAGCCAGGATGCCGACGATCACATGGCTTGCGCCAACGGCGGCGAGCAGGGCGAGGCCCGCGAAAACCACAGCGGTGATGAGGGACACTCGCAGATCGGTGGCCAAAGCGACGAAGGCAATGCCGAGTCCACCAAGGCCGATCATGCTGCCAGCTGTTGCTGCGTTGAACGGTGAGAGGAGCGCGCTGGGCACGATAATGACTGCCGATAGCGCCGCCACCATGATGACGATCCGCCAGCGAGCTGCCATACCCGTGAGCGTAGTCGGGCCGCAGCCCTTCGCTATTGCGACTAGGCGGGGGTTTTTGCCTTCACGCCGTCGAGCAGCACGGTCGCCACGTCGACGACTTCGACGCCTTGGGCGCTGCCTTCCTGCTGGCGCATCGTCACACCGTCGTTGAGCATCACGTTGCAGAACGGGCAGGCGACGGCAACTTTCGTTGCACCGGTCGCGATCGCCTCGTCGGCACGGTTGACGTTCACGCGGGAGCCGAGTTTCTCCTCCATCCACATGCGCGCGCCACCGGCGCCGCAGCAGAACGATTCCGTGCCATGACGCGGCATCTCGACCAGGTCGACCCCGGGCACGCTGGCCACGAGATCACGCGGCGGGACATAGACGTTGTTGTGGCGACCGAGGTAACACGGATCGTGGTAGGTGACGGTCTCGCCCACACCAGAGTCGGGTTCGGTGACCGGGGTGAGCCGGCCTTCCTTCACCAAGGCGCCCAGAAGTTGCGAGTGGTGCACGACCTCGTAGTTGCCGCCGATCTGCGGGTATTCGCGCCCGATGGTGTTCATGCAGTGCGGGCAGGTGACGACGATCTTCTTCGCGCCGACCTCGTTGAGCACCTCGACGTTCTGCATGCCCTGCATCTGGAACAAGAACTCATTGCCCGCGCGCCGCGCTGGGTCACCGGTGCAGGTCTCGCCCTCGCCGAGGACCATGAAGTTCACCCCGGCGATGGTGAGCAATTCCGCTACGGCTTTGGTCGTGCGCTTGGCACGATCCTCGAACGCACCGGCGCAACCGACCCAGAACAGGTATTCGACGTCGTCGGGGATGGTGTCCTCACCGTCCATTCCGAACACGCGGACATCGAAGTCGACCTCGCTGATCCAGTCGTTGCGGCTGGAGGCGTTCATGCCCCAGGGGTTGCCCTTGTTCTCGATGTTCTTGAACAACCCACCGAGCTCGGTGGGGAACTCCGACTCGATCATGACCTGGTAGCGGCGCATGTCGATGAAGTGATCGATGTGTTCGATATCGACCGGGCACTGGTGCACGCAGGCGCCGCACGTGGTGCACGACCACAGTGCGTCTGCGTCGATGACCGGCCCCTCGTTCGAACGGTGACCGGCAGCGTCGTAGCCATCGGTCTCCTGGTGGGCCACACCCTCGCGCGAGCCAACGAGTGGGCGCTCGACCTCGGCCTGCACGCCTACCGACATCGTGGCGAGCACGGCCTCATCCACCTCGCCCAGCGGTGGGTTTGCGCCACCATTGGCTTTCTGAGCGGCCATCACGTAGGGGGCCTTCGCAAACGACGCTTCGCGCAGGTTCATGATCATCAGCTTCGGGCTCAACGGCTTGTCGGTGTTCCACGCGGGGCACTGCGACTGACAGCGACCGCATTCGGTGCAGGTCGCGAAGTCGAGGGTGTCCTTCCAGGTGAAGTCTTCGATGCGTCCGACTCCGAACGTGGCGTCATCGGCGGGATCTTCGAAGTCGATCGGCTTGCCGCCGGAATACATGGGCAGCAGTGGGCCCAACCCGTTGGGTCGGCGAGAGAACGCGACATTGATCGGCGCCATGAAGATGTGCAGGTGCTTGCTGTGTAGGACGATGAGCAGGAAGCCGAGGATGACACCGATATGCAAGATGATGCCGATGGATTCGATCCACTTCAGCGCGGTGACCGACAGGCCGTTCATCCACGATGCGACGGTGTCGGTGAGGAATGCGCCGGTGTAGGGCTCGCCGCCGTCGGCTTCGTGCAGGGCGACCTTCGCGCCGCGGTACAGCAGCAGCGTCCACAAGACGTTGAAGATCATGAACAGCACCATCCACGCGGGGCCGAGGTGCGAACCGAAGAAGCGCGAGGATCGGCCGTCCTTGACGGGGTTATTGGCCAACCGGATGATCGCGAAGATCACGATGCCGACGAACACCAGGATGATGAACAGGTCGATGAGGAACAGCACGGGCGCCCATGTGCCGATGATGGGGAACCAGAAGCCGGGCACGTAGACCTCGACGAATGCCTCGAGCACGGTGATCCCCAGGACGAGGAAGCCCCAGAAGGCGAAGACATGCGCCACGCCGGGCACCACCCACTGCAGCAGCTTCTTCTGCCCGAGGACCTCGGTGGCCTCGGCTTCAGCTCGCCGGCCGAGTTGGCCGGTGCGGCCCACGGCGGGCTGCCCCGAGCGCACGAGAGAGTTCAAGAACAGTCCGCGGCGGGCGGCGAAGGCTACCCCGGCCACGATGATCAGTGTTCCCAGCCCGATGCGCAGCCAATCCATAAACTCCATGGGGTCAGGGTAGTGGCGCCGAGGGTGAACGCCTGCTCGTGAAGCCTTCCTATGGCGCACGTCACACCGGGTCGCCAAGCTGCCACCGGGTCGCCAACCTGCAGCCTGGATCACTATATGAGTCGACTTGACTCATATCATCTGATAGGTCATACTCAGAAGGTGCGCGTCGATCAGACGCACCGGGGCCTGCGCAAGCCGGCCCGCACCACCGTGACTCACCAGAAGAACGATTCCGAACGAGGGATCCCCCGCGAGGGGGTCCTAGACCAGAAAGAAGGACATATCTGATGGCCCGAGCAGTCGGCATCGACCTGGGCACGACCAACTCCGTCGTGTCTGTTCTAGAGGGCGGCGATCCCGTCGTCATCACCAATGCGGAGGGCGCCCGCACCACCCCGTCGGTCGTCGCTTTCGCCAAGAACGGCGAGGTGCTCGTCGGCGAGGTCGCCAAGCGCCAGGCC
>JAGYOB010000286.1 GCA_018399515.1 Candidatus Nanopelagicales bacterium | reverse complement strand
GGCGAACCTGGTGCCGTTCCTCACCGCGCGCGAGAACCTGCTGTATGTCGCGGGGCTCGTCGGGATGAGTAAGTCCGATGCTCGGGCTCGAGCCGATCAACTTCTCGGCGAACTGGGCCTGAGCGAGCGTGCGCGTAATCTGCCCGAGCAACTGTCCGGGGGTGAGCGTCAGCGGGTGGCGATCGGGCGTGCGCTGATGAACGATCCCGATCTCGTACTCGTCGACGAACCGACCGCAGCACTCGACACCGCACTGGGCCGTCAGGTCGTGCAATTGCTGCGCCGGGAGATCAAAGATCGCGGAAAGACCGGCATCATGGTGACCCACGATCTGCGGATGGTGGAGTACACCGATCGGGTCTTCGAGATCCTCGACGGACACCTCGCGCACGTCGAATCGCCCTCGGCTCTCGGCCACTGACCACCGGCCGACTACCCTTGCGCGGTGACCCAGACCGCGAATGCATCCCGGGACGATCTGCGCAACATCGCCATCATCGCCCACGTCGACCACGGCAAGACCACCCTCGTCGATGCTCTGCTGTGGCAGTCGGGAGCATTTCGAGCCAATGCGGACATCGCCGAACGCGTCATGGATTCCATGGACTTGGAGCGCGAAAAAGGCATCACGATCCTGGCCAAGAACACCGCCGTCCGCTATGACGGCACGACGATCAACATCATCGACACTCCCGGCCACGCTGATTTCGGCGGCGAGGTCGAGCGCGGCCTCGAGATGGTCGATGGAGTCCTGCTGCTCGTCGACGCATCCGAGGGTCCGCTGCCCCAGACACGCTTCGTCCTGCGCAAGGCGCTGGCCAAGAAACTCCCCGTTGTGCTCGTCATCAACAAGGTCGACCGACCCGATGCGCGAATCGCCGAGGTCGTCGACGAGGCCTATGAGCTCTTCTTGGATCTCGATGCGACCGAGGATCAGATCGATTTCCCGATCGTTTACGCGTCGGCCAAGAACGGTCGAGCCAGCCTGGAGCGTCCGGCGGATGGTGGGCTTCCCAATAGTGAGGACCTCTCACCGCTGGTGCGCACGATCCTCGACACGGTGCCCGCGCCGAAATACGTCGAAGGTGCTCCGCTGCAGGCGCACGTCACGAACCTCGACGCCTCCCCCTATCTAGGTCGACTGGCTCTGTGTCGCATGCATGCCGGCGAGATCCGCAAGGGGCAGTCGGTCGCGTGGTGTCGTGCCGACGGGACGGTCGAACGGGCGCGGATCTCGGAGCTGCTGATGACCGAGGCGCTCGAACGAGTGCCGGTCGAATCTGCTGGTCCCGGTGACATCATCGCGATCGCCGGCCTGCCCGACATCACGATCGGTGAGACGCTCGCCGACCCTGATGACCCACGCCCATTGCCGGTGATCACCGTCGATGAACCGAGCATCTCGATGACGGTGGGCATCAACACGTCACCTTTGGCGGGTCGCAGCGGGAGCAAACTCACCGCACGCCTGGTCAAAACCCGCCTCGAAGCCGAGACCATCGGCAACGTCAGCATCCGCGTGCTTCCCACCGAACGACCCGACACATGGGAGGTGCAGGGCCGCGGTGAACTCCAGCTAGCGATCCTGGTCGAGATCATGCGCCGGGAGGGCTTCGAACTCACCGTCGGCAAGCCCCAGGTCGTCACGCGCGATATCGACGGTGCGGTGCACGAGCCGGTCGAACGGTTGAGCATCGATGTCCCCGAGGACTACCTCGGCGTGGTGACCCAGTTGATGGCGCTGCGCAAGGGTCGACTGGAGCAGATGGTCAACCACGGCACCGGGTGGGTGCGGATGGAATACCTGGTGCCCGCGCGGGGACTGATCGGGTTTCGTACGGAATTCCTCACCGAGACCCGCGGCACGGGTCTGCTGCATCACGTGTTCGATCGCTACGAGCCGTGGCATGGCGACCTGCGCACGCGTCCGACCGGCTCGCTGGTCTCCGACCGCGCCGGGCAGGCGACCGGGTTCGCGCTGTCGAACCTCCAAGAACGCGGCACGATGTTCGTCGGTCCGGGCACCGAGGTTTATGAAGGCATGATCGTGGGGGAGAACTCCCGCTCGGATGATCTCGACGTGAATCCGACGAAGGAGAAGAAACTCACCAACATGCGCTCGTCGACCGGCGATGTACTGGTGCCGTTGATTCCTCATCGCGTGCTGTCGCTGGAGCAGGCACTGGAATTCTGTCGCGAGGACGAGTGCATCGAAGTGACACCTGCGGCGGTGCGCATCCGCACGGTGGATCTGTCGGCGACGGACCGAGCGAAGAACCGGTCCCGCCGCAAGTAGGCGGTGTCTACTGCTCCAGCAGGTGGGCGATCAGGAAGTCTCGCTGGGCGAGCAGCAGATTCTCGGCGATGACCTCCTGAGGGGTCATGTGGGTCACTCCTGACAGTGGAAGCACGCTGTGTGATCGTCCGGCCGCGAGCAGTGCCGACGATAGTTGCAGCGTGTGTGCGACAACCACGTTGTCATCGGCCAGCCCATGCACGAGCAGTAGTGGTCGTTGCAGTTGCGCAGCATCGGTCAGCAGCGAGCACCGGTCGTAGGCAGCGGCGTTGGTCACCGGATCGCCGAGATAGCGCTCGGTGTAGGCGGTGTCGTACAACCGCCACTCGGTCACCGGTGCACCGGCGACCGCAGCATGGATCCTGTCGGGTCGACGCTGCACAGCCAGTGCAGCCAGGTAGCCACCGAAGGACCAGCCGTGGATGCCGACGCGATCGGCATCGGTGTCGTGGGGATGGGCCTCGAGCACGGCATCGAGTGCCGCGATCTGGTCTTCGAGAACCCCTGTCGCCAGGTCATGGAGAACTGCGCGTTCCCAGGCCGGGCCGCGCCCGGGCGTGCCGCGACCGTCGGCGATGACGACGCAGAAACCCTGATCGGCCCACCACTGGTCGGTGGCGAAAGCCAGCCGGGAGTCGATGACTCGCCGAGCATGGGGTCCGCCATAGGGCGCGAGCAGGACGGGCAGTCGGCGCGAACCCCGAATGTGCCCGGTGGGCCACAGCACTGCGGTCGGCAGGGATTCGTGACCGCTGCGCGACAGGTGCACCCGCGGGGCGACGATCGGGGTTTCGCAGAAGGACTCGAGGGTCGCGATCGCCGTGAACATTGGTCGCGCATCGGTGGATCCATCCAGCGACATGGTGCCGACCACCGTCGTGGATCCCGGTGACTGCGCTGAAGTCGCGGCGGTCGCCGTGGACAGCACGATCAGGTTCGAGGATCTGCGGGCGGCTGCTACACCGGCGTTGACGAGTGGGTGCCAGCCGGCATCGTCGACCAGAACGGGAATGTGTTCGATCGGATCACTCGAGCCGTCCACGATCAGCCCGTCGGCGGCGACGTCACTGACGCTGCTTACCTGGAATCCGACCGGGCTGGCCGGATTCCCGTCGATGAACAGGCGGTCGGTGTCGGTACGCACATCGCGGCCGACGTCGATCAGGCGGCCGCGCGGATCAAGCCTCGGGGCACCGGGGATCACATCGATCCAGGCGTCGTCTCGGTGCTCGGCGATGAGGTGCGCCTCGACGTCGCGATCGCCCGACGACGGGTGGATGCGGATGACCTGCTGGTGTCGCTGGTCACGGCTGAGCACGGCGATGACCGGATCGCTTCCGGCATCACGACCGACGTGCACGCTGGTCAGATACGGGAACCGATCGTGATCCCAGGGGATCTCCCGGCGCCGACCGGTCTCATCTGAGGTGACAGCCACTAGCCACAGGGATAGTTCGGCGTTCGCCGATCCCGCAGCCGGATAGCGCTGCTCCCGCGGCGTGGTCGCAGGCTGGGCAGGATCGGCGATCCACCAGGTCGGCACCGGTGAGTTGTCGACGCGTTCGACGACGACCCCGGTGGAATCGGCCAGCCACCACCAACCCCGAACCCGGGAGAACTCTTCGGCGGCGATGAAATCCGCCAGGCCCCAGGTGACCGTCGAGGAGTCGTCGGTGGGGGAATCATCCCTCGTGTGATCGTCGGCTTGTTCGCCGATCGTCAGGACACGGGATTCTGGCGATGTCCCGCCACGGGAATCAAGATCGACGATCACGAGCGCGGATCCGACGACGAAGCCCAGCCGGGTGCCATCGGGGGATAGGCGCGGATCAACTGCACCTGCATCGAAACCCGGAACGTCGACAGGCTGGGGTGCAGCAGCGGCATCGGCGAGGTCGACCACGAAAACTCTGCCCGCGAGTGCAAACGTGGCACGACGGACCGCTGCGTCCGTGGCGAATGCGGCGATACCTTCACCCACCTCGCGCAGTCGCTCACGACGCGCGCGTTCCGCATCAGGCAGGTCCGCACCGGTTTCGCCACCGAGCAGGGCTCGGGCATCGACCGCGCGCCGTTCCACCGCCGTCTGTGTGGCCGTATCGATGTCGAGCACCCACAGATCGCCGACCGGATCGGTTCCTGACGCGCTGCGCACGAACACCACGCGCGAGCCATCGGGTGATGGCGTGGCCTGCCGAGGGACGCCGAGTCGGAATCCGCGGGTGCGCGCCCGCTGCCGCGGATAGGTGAGGTGCTCGGACTTCTGCGCGTCACCCATGCGCCTATCTTGCCCCGGCATAGGCTGCTGCCCGTGACCGACCGGCGACTGATGCTCGTGCACGCCCATCCCGATGACGAGTGCATCGGAACCGGGGCGACGATGGCCCGCTACATCGATGAGGGTGCTGCCGTCACGCTGGTGACCTGCACCCTCGGCGAAGAAGGGGAGGTCCTCGTTCCCGAACTCGCCCACCTCGCAGCTGCTGCCGACGACGCACTGGGCCCGCACCGCCACACCGAGCTCGCAGCCGCGATGGCCGTACTCGGCGTGACCGACTGGCAGTTGCTGGGTGGGCCGGGCCGGTACCGCGATTCCGGGATGGTCGGCACGCCCAGCAATGATCGGGAGGGTGCGTTCATGCGCGCCGATCTGCTGGCTGCCGCCCGCGATCTGGTGCCGTTGATCCGTGACCGACGCCCGCAGGTTCTGGTGACCTACGACGATTTCGGTGGCTACGGCCATCCCGATCACATCCAGGCCCACCGTGTGGCCACCTATGCGATCGCGCTCGCGGCCGCACCGGGTTTCGCTCCCGAATCGGGTGATCCGTGGCGGGTGCAGAAGGTGTATTGGACGGCGTTCCCGCGCAGCGTCATCCGTGCCGGTATCGCGGCACTGCGAGCCGCGGGGGAGACCACCGGGTTCGCCGAGATGGATCCCGACGACATCCCTTTCGCTATCGATGATGCGCTGATCACCACCGCCATCGAGGCTCCCGACCACCTGGATCGCAAGATGTCGGCGCTCGCCGAGCATGCCACCCAGGTGACCACCGACGAGGGTTTCTTCGCGCTCGCCGACAATGTCGGAATCCAGGCGTTCGGGACCGAGTACTACCGCCTGGTCTCCGGGGCGATGGGTGAGCCTCGGGATGCACGAGGGTGGGAGACCGACCTGTTCGCCGGCGTGAGCGCGTGACGATTCCCCCTGGTGCAGGTCCCTCCCGCGGGTGGCTGATCGGTGCGACCATCGGGTTCGGCGTGCTCGGCACGGTCCTGGGAGCGGTGCTGGCCTTCTGGCAGGCAGCCCGATTCACTGTCGGTCCGGTGACCATCCCCTGGGGCGTCGTCGTCGCTGTGATCGTGCTGATCGCCGTGATCCGGGTCGCGGTCCGCGCGGGGGGTTCACGCTGGGCGGGGGCCGCGGTGCTCGCCGGGTGGCTGATCGCCACGATCGTTTTGGCCACCCGAACCCCGTGGGCAGGCGACCTCATCATCTCGTCGGGGACGCGGCAACTGATCTACCTTCTCGCGGGGGTCGTCGCCGGCGCGGCGGCCGCGAGCCTGCCCCGTCGGCTGGCTTCCTGAAAACGCCGTTTTCCTTCCTGAGGGATCCTGGGCCTACGATGGTGCGTCAATCCCCATAGATGGCCTCTTCGTCGGTCAGACTTGTGCCTGGACTTGGGTCCGGGCCGTCAGTCGAAACCGATGCTGCGGGCTGCAGCACACACCAGCACGCCCCAGAGGCGAACGCCGAACGGGCAACGCCGAGAGAGCAGAGAGCAAGGAGAACCGTGAGCGACGCCGACCGCACCGACAGCCCGAGCAACGGGCAGGGCAGTGCGACCGGAAGGCGTGCACTCCTCACGGCCGGCGCCATCGTCGCCGGCGCGGCAGCGTTCTACGCCGGAATGCTCGTGGGCTCCTCGGGTGATGTCCCCGCTAACACCACGGTGCTCGGTGTGCAGATCGGCGGCATGTCCTCGACCGAAGCCGTCTCGGCGTTGGAGTCCCAACTTGGTCCGCGAACCGAGCAGCCCATGCGTATCGAGGCCTATGACTCCACGATGGAGGTCACCCCGGTCGACCTGGGGATGACCTTCGACGCAACTGCCACGGTCCAGGATGCCAGCGGGCGCCTGCTCAATCCGTTCGCGATGGTGCAGCGGTTGTTCGGATCGGTTGCCATCGACCCGGTCGTGGTGATCGACGAGGCTGTGATGATCGAAGACCTCGAGGAATTCGCCGCGGCTGTCAGCACCGAACCCGTTGAGCCGGCACTGAGCTATTCGGGTGTCCTGCCGGTACTGACCCCGGGTGAGGAGGGGAACGGAGTGGACCTGGAAGCCTCGGTCGATCTCGTTGCCGATGCGTTCCTCGTCAGCACCGAGCCGGTCGCGCTGCCAGAGGTCACGATCGCGCCGACGGTGAGCGAAGCAGAAGCGATCGCCACCCGCGATGGTTTCGCGACCGTCGCTGTGTCCGGGCCGGTGCTCGTCGAAGCCGGAACGGTCACCGCTGAGGTGAAACCCGAAACGATCGCGCGCTCTTTGACGTTCGTCGCTGTTGATGGCCGGTTCGAACATGAGGTCAACGGTGCCAAGATCTACCGGGCGATCTCCGATGATCTCGCCCCGATCGAAACCCCGGGTAACGACGCGACATTCCAGATCGTCAACGGCACTCCCGTCGTCGTGCCCTCCAAGGTCGGTGAGGGCGTGGCTGATGAGGACCTCGCCGCGGCTGTAGATTCCGTGCTCGATCAGACCGGTGATGCGCGGCGGGCGAATGCACCCATCACGGTGCGCGACCCGGCGATCACCACCGAGATGGCCGCCGAACTCGGCGTGATCGAAGAGATCTCGTCCTTCACGCAATCGACCCCCAGCGCTGCCTACATGGTGCACAACCTCGCGCTCGCCGCCGAGTACATCAACGGCACGTTGTTGATGCCCGGTGATGTGTTCTCGATGAACGGCACCACGGAGAACCGTGATCCCGTGGATGGGTATATGGAGGGATTCGTCATCGGCCCCGGTGGCGTTTTCGCGAAGGCTCTCGGCGGTGGCCTGTCGGCTGCGACGACGACGATGTGGTCGGCGGCGTTCTACGCCGGACTCGAGCCTGTCGAGGTGCGGGCGCACTCCATCTACATTTCCCGCTACGTTCCCGGGCTCGAGGCGACAGTGGCGTGGGACTACTTCGACATGAAGTTCAAGAACGACATGCCCACCGCTGTCTTCATCACCGCGTCGACGACCAACACCACGATGACGGTCACGATGTACGGCACCAAGCAGTACACCGACGTCAAGGCTGAGGTCGGTGAGCGCTACAACGTCACGGATTTCCGCACCATCTACAACACCGCCGACAACTGTGCGGCGCAGTCCGGTGGCGTCGGCTTCACCATCGATGTCGACCGGGTGTTCTACGACGGCGACACCGAGGTCGATCGTGAGACATTCACCACGCGCTACTCGCCTGCTCCCAAGGTCGTCTGCGGCCCCGACCCTGCCGATGAGGAGAAGGAGAGGGAAGAGGAGAAGAAGCGCGAGGAGGAGGAGAAGCAGCGCGAGGAGGAGGAGAACGGCAACGGGGGTACGGGTGGCGATCGTGAGCCGACCGCCGAACCCGAGCCTGCCCCGGCTCCCGAGGAGGATGGTGACGCCGGTGGTGACAACAACGCGGGCGGCGATACGGCCGGTCAGGTCACCGGCCAACGTGCCCTGCTCGCGCGCCCCTCACGCGGTTGATCGGCACCGAAGAGTACGGTGTGACCCGACGAAGCCGATTTGCGTGAAAGGACAGTGGTGAGGTGACCTACGTCATCGCGTTTCCCTGTGTCGACATCAAGGACAAGTCCTGCATCGAGGAATGCCCGGTCGACTGCATCTACGAGGGCGATCGGATGTTGTACATCCAGCCTGACGAGTGCGTCGACTGCGGCGCTTGCGAGCCGGTATGTCCGGTGGAAGCGATCTTCTACGAGGATGATGTGCCCGAGGAGTGGAACGACTACACCGCGGCTAATGCGGAGTTCTTCGCCGAACTCGGCTCCCCCGGTGGCGCAGCGAAACTAGGCCCCCAGGCATTCGACGTGGCCATGGTGGCGTCGATTCCGGCCAAGGAATAACACGCTGACTCGTCCTTCGGCGCTCCCGGATTTCCCCTGGGATCGACTCGCACCGCATTCGGCGACCGCGCATGCTCACCCGGACGGCGTCGCCGACCTCTCCATCGGGACACCGGTTGATCCGACGCCTCAGATCGCCCAGCAGGCGCTGGCGGCAGCTGCGAATGCGCCGGGCTATCCCACCGTGGCGGGTACCCTCGATGTACAGGTGGCCGCCCTTGCGTGGTTAGCCCGGGTGCTCGATGTGCACGGAGTTTCTCGGGTGCTGCCCACGATCGGCTCCAAGGAGCTGGTCGCGCTGCTGCCCACGCTGCTGGGCCTCGGTGTCGGTGACCGAATCGTCATTCCCACGCTGGCCTACCCGACCTATGACGTCGGAGCGCGCTTCGCCGGCTGCGACGTCGTCGTCAGCGATGACCCTGCTGATGTCACGGGTGCCGCGCTCGTGTGGATCAACTCGCCGGGCAATCCGACCGGTGCTATCGCGTCGGTGGAGTGGATGCGCGACATGGTCGACGCTGCCCGCGCCACGGGAGCTGTGGTGGCCAGTGATGAGTGCTACGCCGAGTTCGCCTGGTCTGGTCGAGCCGTGTCGGCTCTGCATGACTCGGTGAGCGGCGGCACCCTCGAGGGGATCCTCGCCCTGCATTCGCTGTCCAAGAGGTCGTCGATGGCCGGGTACCGCTTCGGATTCGTCACCGGCGATGACGGGCTGATCGCCCGATTGCTCGAGGTGCGTAAGCACCTGGGTTTCATGGTGCCCGCTCCTGTTCAGGCCGCAGCGGTTGCCGCGCTGTCCGATGATGAGCACGTTGCGGTGCAGCGGGATCTCTACCTTGCGCGCCGGGCAGTTCTGGCACCGGCACTCACCGCTGCTGGCTTCCGTATCGACCACAGTGAGGGTGGACTGTATCTCTGGGCCACGCGCGGCGAGCCGTGCTGGGACACCGTCGCAGATCTGGCCGGACGCGGGGTCCTGGTCACCCCGGGGGATTTCTACGGACCGGCGGGCAGCGCGCATGTGCGAGTGGCGCTCACGGCCACCGATGCTGCGATCACTCGCGCCGCGCTTCGCCTGGCGACAGGGGTCGGGGGGCGCAGGTAGAGGCAGCGCCGATACGGTGTGACCTGTCAAGAACGCTCGTTCGCGCACCCCGCGACACGAGCGCTAGCGCCCCTACCGGGGCAGGTGACGAGGAGGACCCAGGGTGTCGGAGGTCGCGCTCACGTATCCGGGGGGAGAACTGCCACTGCCGGAGGTGCCGGCCACGATCGGGGAATCCGGTTACAACATCGGCCCCCTCCTGTCGACCACAGGCCATGTCACTCTCGACCACGGCTTCGTCAACACCGCCGCGTGCACTTCATCGGTCACTTATATCGACGGCGACAAGGGAATCCTGCGATACCGCGGGTATCCCATCGAGCAACTCGCCGAGCAGTCGACGTTCC
>JAGYOB010000285.1 GCA_018399515.1 Candidatus Nanopelagicales bacterium | reverse complement strand
CACCGGCGTGTTCGATCATGTTCGGCGGCTCTTCGCCGAGACCCCAGAAGCGAAGGTCCGGGGCTACCAGCCCGGTCGATTCTCGTTCAATGTCAAAGGTGGCCGTTGCGAAGCGTGTTCGGGTGACGGCACCTTGCGCATCGAGATGAACTTCCTGCCCGACGTGTATGTGCCGTGCGAGGTCTGTCACGGTGCTCGCTACAACCGGGAGACGCTGGAGGTGCACTACAAAGGCAAAACCATCGCCGAGGTGCTCGATATGCCGATCGAGGAGGCGTTGGACTTCTTCGAGGCTGTCCCTCCCATTGCCCGTCATCTGCGCACCCTCGTCGATGTCGGTCTGGGGTACGTGCGCCTCGGCCAATCGGCACCCACCCTGTCCGGCGGGGAGGCCCAGCGTGTGAAACTCGCGTCGGAACTACAGAAGCGGTCCACCGGTCGAACCGTCTATGTCCTTGACGAGCCAACAACCGGATTGCACTTCGAAGACATCCGCAAGCTTCTGGTTGTTCTTCAAGGACTTGTGGACAAGGGAAATACAGTCATCGTGATCGAGCACAACCTCGATGTCGTGAAATCGGCGGACTGGATCGTCGATATGGGTCCCGAAGGTGGCTCCGGGGGTGGCACCGTCGTTTCGTGCGGTACGCCCGAGCAGATCGCGGCTGATCGAAGCAGTCATACCGGCACTCACCTCGCTCCGTTGCTCGGTGGCGGGTCAGCAGCGCTGAAGCCTGCCACGTCGACGCGGAAGGCCACCCGTGCCAAGTCCCCGACGCAGCCGCAGAAACCCGCCACGGCTGACAGGACGACACGCGGCGCCAAGTCGGCGAAGCGCTCACCGGCTCAGCCCAAGATCGCCGCGCGGAATCGCCGTTCGGGCTGAGTCGGGTTAATCTGGCGGGATGAGCGATTCCACGACTGACCAGACGACCGATTCCCAGCCACGCCGTGCGGTATCTCGTCGCGCTGTGATCGCAGCTGGGGGAGCACTGGGTGCTGCCGGTGTCCTGGCGGCCTGCGGGGGTGGGGGGGATACGAGTCCCACGACGACACCGACGACGGGTGCGGCACCGGACCCCACAGGCACGACGGCACCAGCCCCCGCGCCGACGTCGACCACCGGTGCAGCTCCCGATGGCGCCCTGGCGCCGGTGTCGGAGATTCCCGTGGGTGGTGGTCAGGTTTTCGACGGCCCGAAGATCGTGGTGACCCAGCCCGCTGACGGGGACATCCAGGCGTTCACGGCAGTCTGTCCGCACCAGGGCTGCCTGGTGTCGACAGTTACCGATAACGAGATCCTCTGCCCCTGCCATGGCTCACTGTTCTCAGCTGCGAATGGGGATGTGATTCGCGGGCCTGCCGTTCAGGGCCTCGCTGGTGCGTCGGTGAATATCGTCGACGGTTACATCGTCGCCGGCTGATAGCGGGCCATCAGCCGCTCGCCTACGCTGGGCACCGTGGCTGATCCATCGTCGTACCGTCCGGCATCGGGCACGATTCCCGATCAACCCGGGGTCTATCGCTTCCGCGATGAACGTGGTCAGGTCGTGTACGTCGGAAAGGCTAAATCGCTTCGATCGCGCTTGTCGTCGTACTTCGCGGATGTCGCAAGTCTTCACCCGCGTACCCGAGCGATGGTGGAGACTGCCTGTGGGGTCGATTGGGTCACGGTCGCAACCGAGGTAGAGGCTCTGGCCCTCGAGTACACCTGGATCAAGGAGTTCGATCCGCGCTTCAACGTCCGATACCGCGATGACAAGTCCTACCCGTACATGATCGTGACGATGGGTGAGGAGTTTCCGCGCGCCTATGTTGGCCGCGGTGCCAAGCGCAAGGGTGCGCGCTACTTCGGCCCCTACGCCCACGCATGGGCGATCCGAGAGACACTCGACCTGCTCCTGCGGGTATTCCCTATTCGAACGTGCACGGATGGGGTATTCCGACGCGCTGCGCAGGCGGATCGACCCTGTCTGCTGGCCTACATCGACAAGTGCTCAGCCCCGTGCGTGGGCAGGATCGATGCCGAGGATCATCGGGTTCTAGTCGATGAGTTCGCCGCCTTCATGTCTGGACGCACGGCAGGCATCGAGAAGCGACTGGACATGCAGATGCGGGAAGCCGCCGAACGAGAGGATTTTGAAACCGCCGCGCGCCTGCGAGATAACCTGGGCGCTCTCCGTCGGGCGATGGAACGCAATGCGGTTGTTTTGTCGGATGGAACGAACGCGGATGTGATCGGACTCGCCGAGGATGAACTCGAAGCCGCTGTCGAGATTTTCCATGTACGTGATGGGCGTATTCGAGGTCAACGCACCCTCGTCGTCGAGAAGGTCGAGGACATCGACACAGCAGGGCTCCTCACGCGTCTCATGCAACAGATATATGTCGATCCCGAAGCGATTCCGCGCAATCTGATCGTGCCCGTCATGCCGGATTCGGCGATGATCGACCTGCTAGCCCAATTGAGAGGCGCCCCAGTCTCGGCAGTTGTTCCGCAGCGCGGTCAGAAACGTTCGCTCTGGCAGACGGTAACGGGTAATGCGGAACAGTCGCTGTCGCTGCACAAGGTACGTCGTGCAGGTGATCTCACCGCTCGAAGTCGGGCGCTATCGGATATCCAGAGCATGCTGCATCTGCCCGAGGCGCCCCTGCGAATCGAGTGCATTGACGTGTCGCATCTTGGTGGAGAGGGAGTTGTGGGATCGCTGGTCGTCTTCGAAGACGGTGCACCGCGACCGAGGGACTATCGCTCGTACACCCTCAGTGAGGAGGGTTCGGTCGATGACACCCGAGCCATTCATGAAATCGTTGCCCGACGATTCCGGCCACGTGAGGAGTCCGCTACCGCACGCACCTCGGTGTATCCGCCGCACCTGCTCCTCATTGACGGTGGAGCCCCACAGGTTGGTGCCGCAGCGCGGGCGCTGACAGAGCACGGGTTGAGCCACATTCCCGTAGCGGGGCTGGCCAAGCGACTGGAAGAGGTGTGGAGACCCGATGACCCTGATCCCATCATCCTGCCTCGATCGAGTGAAGGTCTGTTCTTGCTCCAACGGATTCGAGACGAAGCGCACCGCACTGCTCTTCGCCATCAGCGCCGCACGCGTCGCAAGAAATTCGCGTCCACCGCGCTTGATTCAGTCCCGGGCCTGGGCCCGAAGAAGCAGCGGCAGTTGCTGCGCGCTCTCGGATCAGTGAAGCGTATTCGCGAGGCCTCCGTTGAGGAGTTGCAGTCGATTTCGGGCATCGGCCCTGAACTTGCACGTCGCATCCAGGGGGCTCTGTCTGTCGGTGACATGATGTCCACGGGTGACGAACCTGTATCCCCCGACGCGAGGGATACCGATAATGGAGGCGGTGGAGCGTGAGCCCTTCCCCAGAAACCGGTGAACCGGATGTTGACGACCGCGGGGTCGGCGGGATGGAAGTAGCGCTCGTCACCGGTATGTCAGGAGCTGGCAGGTCCACTGCCGCCCGTGCATTGGAGGACCTGGGCTGGTTCGTCATCGACAATCTGCTCCCAAGTTTGATTCCCGATAGCGTGGCTACATTGGCGGCTGGGGGTCAGATTGACCGGCTAGCCGTCGTCGTCGATGTCAGGGGCGGGCGCTTTTTCGACGATGTGTCACAGGCCCTGAACCGGTTGCGTGAGCATGATGTCTCCGTTCGGATCGTTTTCCTTGAGGCCTCCGATGAGTCGTTGGTGCGACGCTTCGAAAGCAGTCGTCGTCCCCACCCACTGCAGCAGGGTGAGCGTCTGATCGATGGATTGCGACGAGAGCGGGCGGCGCTGGGCTCCCTGCGGGGCGATGCCGATCTGGTCATCGACACCACGGCCCTTAACGTTCATGATCTGCGTCGTAAGATCGATGCCGCTTTCGGCGACACTGACGACATCGCCCTACGTGCCACCGTGATGTCCTTTGGTTTCAAGTACGGGTTGCCAGTCGACTCAGACATGGTTCTCGATGTCCGATTCCTGCCGAACCCGCACTGGGTCGACGCCTTGCGAGATCACACGGGATTGCAGGCTGAGGTCAGTGACTACGTGCTCGAGCAGCCCGATGCGCGATCGTTCTTGGATATGGCATCGCAATTAGTGGACATGATGGCTGCCGGATATCTTCGCGAGGGCAAGCGATACGTCACCATCGCCGTTGGATGTACCGGGGGGAAGCATCGCAGTGTTGCAATGGCTGAGAATCTGTCGTCTCGACTGGTCAAGCATGGTGTAGAAACGCTCGTCGTGCATCGGGATCTCGGGCGTGAATGACGGGGAGAATGCGCGCCCCGCGGTAGTGGCCCTCGGGGGTGGGCACGGGCTTTCGGTGACACTGCGTTCTCTCGCGTCCATCGCCGACAACGTCACCGGTGTCGTCGGAACCATCGACGATGGTGGGTCCAGCGGACGTCTACGGCAACACATGCGGATACCGCCACCGGGTGATCTGCGGATGGCATTGGCCGCATTAATGCCCGATGACGAGCAGGGAATCCAGTGGCGAGCGGTGTTGCAACACCGTTTCGACGGACAGGTCGACGTCGGTGGTCACGCGTTGGGAAACCTCGTCCTCGCTGCCCTGTGGGAGGAGACCGGCGATGTGATCGACGGCCTCTCCATCCTCAGTGAAGCGATGCGAACGCGGGGGCGAGTTTTGCCTAACTGCCTGGTTGCCACCGATCTCCTGGCGCGTATTCGCACCTCCGACGGGTGGGTCGATGTGAGGGGGCAATCCGCGATCTCCAGCACTCGCGGATTCATCGAGCAGATGAGGCTCGACCCGGGCGACCCGATTTCTTGCCCACCCACCGTGCGCGCGATCCAGGACGCTGACCTCATCGTCTTCGGTCCCGGGTCGTGGTACACCAGCGTGCTGCCGCACCTTCTAGTTCCATCTGTGCGAGACGCGCTCCAGTCCAGTTCGGCCCGTCGGGTCGTCATCGTGAATCTCTCCGGCGAGGCGGGTGAAACGGAGGGCTATCCAGCTCACGAGTACTTGTCTGCATGGGCGCGGCTCTTTCCCGATATCGGTGTCGATACGGTTCTGGCAGATCGTGAGCATGTCGATGACCTGGCACAGCTGTGTGACCAGTCGAAGCGGTTGGGGGCAGATGTGTTGACCTGTCGAGTTGCCCGGGGCGGAACTCACGATCCGCAATTGCTCGCCGACGCACTCGGAAAACTGCTCGACGCGAATGGTGGAGTGGCCGCGACATGATTTCGAAGGACTGCATGTTCGCAATGCGCGGTGACAGCATTGCGCAGCAACCGAAGCAGGGCTCGACGCCGACATGGCAGGATGGCGCCATGATCCTGGTGGACGCATGGCATTGACGAGCGAGGTCAAAGACGAGCTGAGCAGGCTCGATGTCTCTCGGACCTGCTGTCGGAGAGCCGAAGCGTCGGCGCTGCTGAGGTTTTCAGGCGGATTGCATGTGATCAGCGGTCAGGTCGTCGTCGAGGCTGACTTGGACGCGGGAGCGATAGCACGGCGATTGCGTCGGACTCTTGCGGATGTCTACAACGCGGATAGTGATGTGGCGATCGTGTCCTCGTCTGGGATGCGCAAGGGCAGCAGGTACGTCGTTCGGGTCGTGCGCGGTGGAGATCACCTGGCCCGACAGACAGGGCTCGTCGATCCGCTGGGCCGACCCATCCGCGGATTACCACCATCCGTCGTCAACGGTGGAGTCTGCGACGCTGAGGCAGCCTGGCGCGGCGCTTTCCTGGCCCATGGGTCACTGACCGAACCTGGCCGCTCGGGAGCTTTGGAGATCACGTGTCCGGGTCAGGAGGCTGCCCTGGCGTTGGTG
>JAGYOB010000284.1 GCA_018399515.1 Candidatus Nanopelagicales bacterium | reverse complement strand
GCCCCAACGGTGCGGGCAAGACGACAACGGTGCGTATTCTCACCACGTTGCTCAAGCCCGATTCCGGTCAGGCGACAGTGGCCGGTTTCGATGTGCTCCGCCAGCCGGATCGAGTCCGCCGGGTTATCGGGCTGACGGGTCAGTACGCGGCTGTCGATGAGTACCTCACCGGACGCGAGAACCTCCGAATGTTCGGAGATCTCTATCACCTGACGCCCGACTACGTGCGCACCCGCACGACCGAACTGCTCGAGCGATTCGACCTTGCTGATGCTGCCGATCGCTCGTTGCGCACCTATTCCGGTGGGATGCGCCGCAGGCTGGATCTCGCTGCGAGCCTGATCGCTAAACCGTCGATCCTGTTCCTGGACGAACCGACGACAGGGCTGGATCCGCGATCACGGCTGGGGTTGTGGGAGGTCATCACTGACCTGGTGGCAGAAGGCACCACCGTGCTGCTCACCACGCAGTATCTCGAGGAGGCCGATCAGTTGGCCGAGGAGATCGTGGTGATCGACCATGGTCGTGTCATTGCCCAGGGCACATCGGACACCTTGAAGGATGCCGTCGGGGGTGATCGAATCGAGGTCGTGGTGGTCGATTCCGGCCAGATTCCAGCAGCCCTGCAAGCACTCACCGCCGTGGCCAACGGCGAGGCGATCGCCGATATCGAGGAGCGTCGGGTGTCTGCTCCGGTTTCGGGTGGATCGACCGCATTGGTCGAAGCTGTCCGGGGTCTGGATGCTGCCGGGGTCGGTATCGCCGACATCGTGTTGCGTCGACCCACTCTCGACGATGTGTTCTTGACCCTGACCGGCCATGCTGCGGAGGAGGATGCTGCATGAGTACGACTGATCGTCTGGTGACCGTGCCCATGCGTTCGCGGCCGGTTCTGGGCTGGGCGCTGCATGATGGACTCGTTGTCGCGCGCCGCAACCTCATCCAAACCGTGCGAGTGCCCGAGCTGTTGTTCTTCTCGCTGGTCCAACCGGTGATCTTCGTGCTGCTCTTCGCCTTCGTTTTCGGAGGTGCGATTCCGATCCCGGGTTCGGATCCGACAGCCGAACCCGATTCGAGTGTGTACCGGCAGTATCTGATGCCGGGAATCTTCGGCCAGACGGTCGCCTTCGCGGCTGCCGCCTCGACCGTGGGGCTCGCAGAAGACATGCATCGGGGATTGATCGATCGTTTCCGATCATTACCGATGGCAAGTGGTGCAGTGCTTTTCGGGCGGACCTTCGCTGATGCTGCGCGCCAGATCCTGGTGCTCACGGTATTGAGCATCACCGGATTCCTCGTCGGGTGGCGGATCAACGACGGTGTGGTGTCGGCGATCGGAGCATTCGCGCTGCTGTTGCTGTTCGCCTACACGGTGGCCTGGATCGGGGCCTGGATCGGGCTGTATATGCCCAACCCTGAGACGGCGAATACCGCCGGGCTCGTGTGGTTGTTCCCGCTGACGTTCCTGTCGAACGCGTTCGTGCCGATCACCGCGATGCCCGACTGGCTGCAACCCATCGCGCAGTGGAATCCGATTTCATCGCTGGTGCTTGCCGCGCGCGATCTGTTCGGCAACCCCACGGGCATCATCGGTGATGCATGGCCGCAGCAGAATCCGATCTTGTACACGCTGCTCTCGTGCGCGGTGCTGATCGCGATCTTCGCCCCGTTGGCGATCCGCCGCTATCGCCGCACCACCGCCCGCTAAGCAAGCACCGAACCCGGCAGTTGGCCCGCTTCTGCGCGACCGAAATCGTCGGTTATTTGCGCCACAAGCGACGATTCGCGTCGCATAGACGACCGGCCCACCTGGTGCCCGCTTCTGCGCGACCGAAATCGTCGGTTATCTGATCCATAAGCGACGATTCGCGTCGCACTAGGCGGGCATCTGCACTGGGCTTCGCGCCAAAGCCTGCATCAGCCGGTGTGCCACAACGCTGGGCTGGTTGACGATTTCCGCCCACGTCCATCGGACGATCGTGAATCCGGCAGCCTCGAGATCGGACTGACGTTGTTTCTCCGCCCACAGAATTTCGGGGGACTGGTACTTCATCGCACCATCAGCTTCACCGATGACGTGACCGCACACGAAATCGACCCGATAGATCCTTCCGCTTGCACCGGCGACCTCCACCTGCGGTGTCATCATCGGAAGAGTTCCGCAGTTCATTTCGAACCAGGACAGCGACTCAAGTGGTGTCTCGATCCGAGGGTCAACCCACGGCAGTACGGTCTTCGCGAGTTTCTGCCCTCGTTTAGGTGAAGTGCCCAGGATGCCCAAGAGCAACTCGACGATCTCTTCACGGGTCGAAGTCTGTGACGCCGATCGCGTGATGAGGTGAGCATCGGCTTCGAGTCCGTGAGCGTGATCCAGATGAGCCCGTGCTGCACCGATGAGCGCTGTGAGTGCGGAACGCCCCGTTCGGGTGGTCAGTCGGGCAAGATCAACCCCGGTGCGTAGGGGACTCGTCACAAGAAGGCCCTTGAGCGGCAGAACCTGATCAGATGGGATCGAACCTTCGCGTAGGAGGATCCCTCCTCGCCGCCCCCGCCGCAGGTGAGAGACCGGCTCCACGAGGATGGTGGGCGTCGATGCCGTGGCCACACCCAGAACGGGAATACCCCAGAGGTCTGCAGCCGTCTGACCAGCGACGACCGGAGTGTGTCCTAGCTCCTGTAATGCCGCGACGTGACAACTCAGGGTTCGAAGCAATTCGTCATGGTGCTCGACCACCTGAGGCTGGTCTTCGTCATCTGTGCGTTCGACGGTGTAGTGCCCGTGCCGGCGACGACTAATCGAGCCGGCGGCGACGGCGGAACGCAATTGTCGAGGCGAGACGCCCGCCTGAATTGCCTGGGCTGCGGTGAAACTACCGAGCCCGAAGCTTCTGACCAATGTGCGAGAGGTGAGGTGCACTTCCGATCGTGGCATGGCGCTAGGTTCGCGCCTACACAGTTCACCTGACCAGTGGTTTCCGGAGGCTGTGGATAGACAGTTTCCGCTGCTGTGCGACGCGAATCGTCGCTTATGGAGCGGATAACCGACGATTTGGGTCGCGCATAGGTGGCACCAGGTGGGCTGGCGCAAGGACGTGCCGATCGGCCGGGATCAGCCGCGCTCAGCCGGTGTAGGGCTCGGCGCGCAGGATCTGCACCTTCATCGACTTGCCGTTGGCCAACTCGTAACTGACGGTGTCACCGATCTTCGCGCCCAGAACCGCAGCACCCAGCGGCGACGTCGGTGAATACACCTCGATGGATGCGTGTGCGGCTTCCTCGCGCGATCCCAGCAGGAACGTCTCCTCATCGCCGAGGTCGACGAAGGAGATCGTGATCACCTTGCCGTGGGAGACCTCGTCGGCATCGGCGTCGGGGACCCCGATGCGGGCGTGTTCGAGAAGGTGCTGCAACTGGCGCACGCGGGCTTCGTTCTTGCCCTGCTCCTCCTTGGCAGCGTGGTATCCGCCGTTTTCCTTCAGGTCGCCTTCCTCGCGAGCAGCCTCGATTCGCTTGGCGATCTCGGTGCGCCGCGGTCCGCTGCGATCGGCGAGTTCCTCGGCGAGGCGGTCATAGGCCTCCTGGGTCAGCCAGGTCACCTCGTCAGTAGTCATCAGACCAGGGTAACGGCGAGACCTCGATCGCTCAGGGTGATGGGGTCCAGGGCTGCTCTGGTGGCACGACCCCCGGGGGGAATTGCGGCGGCGGCACGCTGTCGGGGGGCCCTCCGGCCGCGCAGCCGAGGACCTCGATCCCGTAGGCGGGGGCGATGGTGCGCAAGGAATACGTCTGCTGAACGTAGGTGGTTCCCCGCGGCAGCGCGGTGACCCCGTACCCCACGTCCGCCCAGGTCGAATCCTGGGCGCGCAGCACGCAGTACACATCGGCGTTGTCAGCCCGGGTCACCTGGAAGGTGATGTCCACCCGGTCGTCGGCGACCACCCGCCAGGACAGGACCTGGTAGTCCACACCGGGGGCGGCCAGCTGCCAGCCGACATAGCCCAGGGCCGTGGCGAAGGCGACAACCACGGCGCCAATGCCCAGGTAGCCCCACCACGGGGTGGGGCGGATGCCGTAGCGCTCACGCATCTGCGGCGATAGTCGATCAACCGAGATTCCGCTGGGCATCGCACCTCCCCGAGCCATAGTGGGCTGTTCTTGGGAGACTAACCCGTGTGACCGAACAGTTGCGACTCCTAGCCGTGCACGCCCACCCTGATGATGAGGCGAGCAAGGGCGCGGCCACGATGGCGCGATACGTCAAAGAGGGCGCGGACGTGATGGTTGTCACGTGCACCGGCGGTGAACGCGGCGACCTGCTCAACCCGGCAGCAGCGGCCGACATCGAGGAACTCGGCATGGTCGAGGTGCGTCGACGGGAGATGGCAGCTGCCGCGCAGGCCCTCGGAGTTCAGCATCGTTGGCTGGGGTTCACCGACTCCGGGTATCCAGCGCACCTCGACGGGGGTGAGGTCGAGCCGCTGCCGCCGGGGTGCTTCGCCGATTTGGAGTTGTCCTCCGCGGCTGCCCCGCTCGTGCAGCTCGTGCGCGAATTCCGGCCCCATGTGATCACGACCTATGACGAGAACGGTGGCTACCCGCACCCTGACCACATCCGCACCCACGAGGTCGCGATGGAGGCGTTCACCGGCGCCGATGACCTTCAGCGGTATCCCGGTGGTGAGCCATGGCGGCCGTTGAAGTTGTACTACAACATGACGTTTCATCGAGCCCGGGTCGAGGCCATGCACGCCGCGATGCTCGACGCCGGAGTCGAATCGCCTTTCACCGAGTGGATCCAGCGATGGGCCGATCGGCCAGATGACGCGTGGCGCATCACCACCAGGGTCCCGGTGGCGGACTATTTCGGTGCGCGGGATGAAGCGCTGCTCGCACACCGAACCCAGGTTGATCCATCCGGAATGTGGTTCGCGATGCCCCGTGATCTCGAACGCGAGGTCTGGCCGACCGAGGATTTTCAACTGGCGGTCAGCCGGGTCCCGACCGAATTGCCGGAGGACGATCTGTTCGCCGGCGTGCACGATGACAGCGCGGCACGCGAGGAGGCGGACAGATGACGCTCGAGAGTCTCACCCCGGCAGCGCCCGATCCGGGGCTGATCTGGGCCATGATCCCCTCGCCGCTTCCCGAGGAACCACCCATCGATCCCAACCTGATCAGCCCGGGCCTGCTGGGGTTGGCGGCCTTCGTGCTCCTCATCGTCGCGGCGGCGCTGCTGTTTCGTTCGATGCGTAACCAGTTGCGCAAGGTGAGTCCGGGACTGCCGGAGGAACCTCCCCGCGAGCCGGAGATCCCCATCGTGGACGAGCAGCCCTCCGGTGACGCCACGGACGAATCCGCTGACGCTGGGGCGACGCCGACCGATCTGGCCGAGGGAGGCGAACCCCCTGCCCGAGGCTAGGAGCGGCTGGAATCCCCGCTGGTTCTCCTACACCGTGATCGCCGTGGTGCTCACGGTGATGTGCATCGGGTTCGCCTGGTGGCAGGGCAGTCGTACCTACGACATCGTCGAAGCCGAACGGGCATCGTTATCCGAGCCGGTGGCTGTCAGCGACGTCATGAGCGACGACGGTTCGTTCGCCAACTCCTCGATCGGGCGGCCGGTCATCGTGGAAGGCGAGTACGTTCCTCAACGCCAGGTGCTCATCGCCGATCGGGTGCTGCCTCTCGCCGATGCGGATGTGCCGGGGTGGTGGGTGCTCACCCCGATGCGCGCCGGTGATGCGGTCATCCCGGTGCTGCGCGGATGGATCGAGGACCCTGCCGAAACTGCGGC
>JAGYOB010000283.1 GCA_018399515.1 Candidatus Nanopelagicales bacterium | reverse complement strand
CCCCCCGGTACAGGATGAACGTCGGTAGGCCGCGGACGAGTAGCAGGAGCGTGAACACCACGAGCATCGGCCAGGGATTTTCCAGGATCGATGTGATGTCGAGGTTGACTCCCGACAACACGAAGAAGACCGGGATGAAGAAGCCGAACCCCATGGCCTCGACTTTGGATTGCAGGAACGTCTCTTGATTCTGCGGCAGGAATCGACGCAAGATCACGCCACCGATGAACGCGCCCATGACGATGTCCAGTCCGAACCCCGCGGCCATCGACAGCAGGGCGATGAGCAGCAGCATGGTTATCCGCACAGCGGTTTGCGATGACGTGTGGTGGCTTTGGGTAAGGAACTTCTCGAACCCCTCGGAGCGCAGGCGTCGGGGAAGGAACGCGATCAGCAGCGCAACGACGCTGAACGCGGCGAGGGACAAGAGTGCGGCGACGGCACTTTGGGTGCTGAGGAACAGGGAAACCGCGATGATGGGCCCGAACTCCCCCCAGGCTCCAGCGCCCATGAACATCCGGCCGAACGGTGTGGTCAGTTCGCCGTTGTCTCTCACGACTGGCAGTAGCGTCCCCAGCGCCGTGCTGGTGAGCACGATGGCGAATCCGACCGCCTCATCGACGACACCCAAGGCCAGAAGCGTGTAGGAGACGCCCAGAGCGATAGCGAGCGAGATACCCCAGGCGATGCCGGCGAGTTTGCCTGTCCGGCCTTTGAGGACGGCCGGGTCGAGTTCAAGCCCGGCGAGGAAGAACAAGAAGCCCAGTCCCAGCTGCCCGAGGAGGTTGATCGCCGGATCCACGGTGATCATGTCCAGTACCTCGGGGCCGAAGACGATCCCGGCCACGATGAGTAACACCACCTCGGCAAGTCGGATGCGCAGGTAGCGGATCGCGATCGGAACGGCGACGGCGATCGCCATGATCACGAACAGGGATGTCAGTTCGACCTCGAGGGCCGCTTCGCTCATGCGCGGCAGACTAGCCGTCCATCGTTTCGGATTCGTCGAGGATGGCCACTTCGTCGGGTCGGTTAGGGAGAACCGGTCAACGTGAGTCCCACTCGATACAGACTAGGTGTCGATAGCCTCGCGATCGTGAGGCATTCCCCCCGCCCGTATGCGGTCCTAGCGATCCTGGGCGGAGCCCTCGCTTTGATCTCATTGGACAACACGATCGTCAACGTCGCTCTACCGAGCATGCAGGAATCCCTCAGTGCATCGACCGCGGAGTTGCAGTGGGTCGTGGATGCCTATTCGGTGCTCTTCGCTGGCACCTTGCTCCTCGCAGGAACCTTGAGCGATCGATTCGGCCGCCGCCGGGCCCTGCTCTTCGGTCTCGTCGTCTTCGCGGTTGCGTCCTTCACCGCGGGGCTCGTCTCGAGCGCCGCGGCGTTGATCGCTTGTCGAGCCGTCATGGGTATCGGCGCTGCGTTCATCATGCCCTCGACCCTGTCGATCCTCGCCCAGGTGTTCACTGATCGGAATGAACGCGCCCGAGCGATCGGTATCTGGGCCGCTGTAGCGGGTGCAGCCGTCGGGCTCGGTCCGATCCTGGGTGGTGCGCTGTTGGCTGTCTTCGACTGGCGCAGCATCTTCTGGGTGAATCCACCCCTCGCGGTGATCGTGATCATCCTGGCGCTGCTGTTCGTCCCCGAATCAACCGATCCCGCTAAGCCGCGATTGGATCTCATCGGCGCAGCCTTGTCCAGTGTCGGGCTCATCGCATTTGTCGTGACGATCATCGAGGTCCCCGACGAGGGATTGTCACTCACGACAGTCGGTGCTGCGATCGTTGCGGTGGCGGCGCTGTCGGGATTCGTCGTCTGGGAGCGACGCGTACCGATACCGCTGCTTCCGATGACGCTGTTCGGCCAGCGACTGTTCGTGGTCGCGATCGCATCGGTGGCACTCGTGTACTTCGCGCTGATGGGGGTGATGTTCTTCCTGCCGCAATTCCTCCAACTCGTCCAGGGGTTCACTCCTTTGCAGTCGGGTTTCGCCGTGCTCCCGGGTGCTGCGGGCCTGTTCGTCGCTTCCTTGCTCAGCCCGAGTCTCGCCATGCGCGTCGGCACCCGGCGCACTGTCGTCATCGGGTTGCTCGCCGTGGCGCTCGGACTGGCGGCAGCAGTACCCCTCGGTGTCGATTCCCCGTACGTGCATCTGGGCGCCTGCCTGGCGCTGATGGGCCTCGGCCTGGGCCTCGTGCTTCCGCAGGCCACGAACGGGGTACTGGCCAGTGTGCCGCGCGAACGCGCCGGGCTGGGTTCGGCGGTCAACGATGGAGTGGGGGAACTCGGTGGGGCTTTGGGAGTGGCGATTCTGGGCGCAGTCCTTGCCGTGTCGTATCGATCCCAGATCGATGCCGATATCGCGACTGCCGGTGACGCGCTGACCGATGTGCCGGCAGCAGTGATCGACTCGATCCGCGAGTCTCTCGCCGCTGCTTCCCTCGCGATACGTCAGCTGCCGGAGGAACTGGCCGAACCCGTTCGAGCTGCGACCGGGCAGGCCTTCGTTTCGGGAATGGACATCGCGCTCGCCGTGGCGGCAGTGGTCGCAGCGGTGGGCGCTCTGGTTGCGTGGCGTGGCTTCCCTGAGCGGGTCGGTCCTGTCGAGGAGTGAGCCGGTACTCATCACCATCGCTGTTGCAGTAGGACGCCGACGGCGTAGTCGAGGTGGAGTCGTTCGGCT
>JAGYOB010000282.1 GCA_018399515.1 Candidatus Nanopelagicales bacterium | reverse complement strand
CGGTGGTATCGACCGGGTCGTCAACGGTGCGCACACCCAGGGATTCAACTCACAGAGTTTCGCGGTGTCGTTCCTGGGCAACGCCGACACCCTCGACCCCCGGCGCGCCGAGGCCGATCGCATCGTGAACTCGATGGCTGATCTCATCGCCTGGAAGTTCGCCGTCCACCACGTGGATCCGACCACGACATCGGTGCTGACATCCGCCGGACCCGGCCCGGTCGGCAGTGGCACCTCGCGGTACTGGCCGGGCGAAAAGGTGACGAGCCCGACAATCGCCGGGCACGGAGACATCGGCAATACCTCGTGCCCGGGCACGTTCTTGCGACCGTACGTCCCGCGACTGCGCCAGTTGGTGGCCGATCGTCAGGGTGGAACGTTCTTCACCCCGTCCGTGTCCGGTTCGGGTGCGGGCTGGGGTTCGGGCACGTCGATCGTGGTGAGGCCCACGACGACAGCCGCGGCCGATCTGCGGATGACGGTGACCTCCGCCTGTGGCGATGTCGTCCGGCGCGTGTCAGGCAGCAACGGAGGGGCCGGTGCTCTGCCGCTGTCGTGGAATGGCCTGGATGGCAACGGTAAGCGCGTTCCCCCCGGTCGGTACACCGTCACGATCTCGGGCACGGTGGGTGGCGAGACGGCATACGACTGGACCGGATTCGTGCGCATCGCCACCTCGCCGGGCTCACCGCCCGACCCGTGCTCGCCACCGAAGGAGTTCACCGTCACCGGCACCGGCTACGGCCACGGCGTGGGTCTGTCGCAGTGGGGCGCGCTCGGCCAAGCGCGCGAGGGCCGCAGCACCGAGCAGATTCTCACGCACTACTACCCGAACACGCAGGTCGAGAGCATGGCCGAGCCCACTGATCTTCGGATCGGTCTGCTGCACCAGGCGTCCTTCGCCCAGGTGCGCACCGAGTCGCTCACCGGGGGCCGAGTATCAGCCGCCGGTGGTGGCATCGAATTCACCATCGGAAACAACGTCATCCTCGGTGCCCCGGGTGCGAACTACCGGTTCGACAACAGCGACCGATTCGTACGGGTGACCCAGAGTCTCGGTGGCGAGCAGACGATCCTGGGCCGGGCGCAGTCCATCACGATCCGGTGGTCGGGAACCACCGACTCGGGTGGGGCCGGTGCGCAGCCGAGCCTGCTCAACGTCATCGGCCCAGGGGAATCGTTCGCGTCACCGCGACACCGGTACCGCTACGGAACCGTCGAGGTCGCCCCGGTGTCGACGAGCGGCGGTGCGCGACTCGCGGTCGTGAACATCCTCGACATGGATTCCTATCTGCGCGGCATGGCTGAGGTTCCGGCGAACTGGCCGCAGCCGGCATTGCAGGCCCAGGCCATCGCATCGCGCTCATACGCCATGGCCAAATACCGCAGCGGAGTGCGCTCGGCCTGCCTGTGCCACATGGATGATGGCGGTGGCCCGTATTTCGACCAGACGTTCCATGCCTGGCACGTCGAGTCGGGAACATTCGGGGCGAACTGGGTGCGCGCGGTGACCGAATCGAAGAACCAGGTCGTCACCTATGGCGGGGCGCCGATCCCGGCGTTCTACACCGCCGCGACCGGTGGGCGCACCCAGGCCAGCAGCGCGGTGTGGGGTGGCGCGGGTTATCCGTGGTCGGTGAGCGTCGATGATCGCTGGAGCCTGAGTGTGGCAGGCAATCCGTATCGCACCTGGAACGTGGTCGTGCCGCAGTGGCGGATGGCGCAGATCTTCGGCGTCAGCGACATCATGACCGTCGAGGTCTCACCGTCGCAGGCCTCCGGAGCGGCGGCATCGTTGATCGCGACGACCTACAGCGGGCGCACCGCGTCGGTCTCGGGCACGTCGTTCCGCTCGGCGCTCATGAGCAACGGCGTGCGCAGCACCTACATCACCTCCGTCCTCGGGGACCAGCCGGCATCGAACCCGAGCAACCCGTCGAACCCGAGCAACCCGTCGAATCCGAGCAACCCACCGGCGACCCCCGCACCCACGATCGAGGCGACAGTCAGCCTCATCCGCCGACCCCTCGGTGCGATCCCGGCAGGATCGACCGCGATCCTGCGCGGCAGGGTCAAGCCCGCGAACGGTGCGCAACTGCCGGGCAATCTGAGCATCCAGCGCCAGGTGCGCTGGGGCACGATGAGTTGGCAGAACCGGGAACGTGTCAGCCCGGACAGCAACGGTCGCTATGAGTTCCAGATGGCGAATATCGCCCCGGCTGGCACGACGTATTTCTGGCGAGTGCTGGTGTATCAGGGCAGCACGTTGATCGCGACGAGTGGCGAGAAAAAGGGCAGGATCAAGGCAGGGTCGAGCA
>JAGYOB010000281.1 GCA_018399515.1 Candidatus Nanopelagicales bacterium | reverse complement strand
CCCGCCACCGCCGGGTCGAGCCGGCCCGCGGCCGGCACCTCCCGGACGCGGCGCTCCGGTACGCGCACCACCGGGTCGTGGACCGCGTGCAGCCGGCATGCTCGAAGGATTGGGGCGCGGCGCGCCAGGCACACCACCGCGGGGCATGCTGCCGGGAGTTGCTCCGGGGCGCCCCATACCGGTGCTCGTTCCATAGGGATTATTGCCCGGTCGCGGGGCCTGCGGGCGCCCCACGTTGCCGGTAAACGGATTGTTTCCCGGTCGCGGGGCGCTCGGACGAGCACCTCCGGGGCGGGGCGCCGGCCGAGGCTGATCGCCACCGGTTTCCTCCGTCGGACGGTCGACTGCGGCGGGAGGGCTGAGGGGAGCCTCATCGGATTCAGCCGCCGACCCCGAGCCCACGACCGGTGTCGAATCGGCTGCCCCTGTGTGCGACGGGGTCGCCGCGGGAGCCGGCGTCTCGGGAGCCAGCGCCTCGGGAGCCGGCGCCTCGGGAGCCGGAGTACGGGTCACCGTCGCCTCTGGGGTCGTGGTTTCCGGCACCGGATGACCGGATTCGGACAGCGGCGCCTGCGCGGGTTGCGATGGCTCGGCTTGGGTTTTCGCGGCCGGTTTAGCCGTTGTCTTCTTAGCGGCGGCCTTCTTCGCGGGAGCCTTCTTCGCCTCGGGCGCAGCCGGCATGGCCTCCTTCAGCCGCCGCGCGACCGGCGCTTCCACGGTCGACGAGGCCGACCGGACGAATTCACCGAGATCGGCCAGTTTGGCCAATACGACCTTACTTTCGACTCCGAGCTCTTTGGCGAGCTCGTAGACCCGGACCTTCGACACGTCTCTCCTGTCTTACGGTCCGGGGGTATCCCGGACCGTCAGTTGCCTGTGAACCTGCTCATGGCTTCGCACTCATGGGTGGCTCATCCTCGGGACTCCCGATCTTGGTAGCGGACCTGTGCGGCCCGCGGACTGATAACGGTCGTGGTGAGTTGGACATTCCCTCGGCGGCAGCCGTGGGACCCGCTCCCTCACCAACCCCTGAGGTTACAGCCCCGCTGCGACACGGACGAACCTAGGGGGATATCCAGGCGCGCAGCGCCTCGAGATCCACCGGGCCGGTGATGCGCAGGGCGCGACCGAAACCTCGGCGACGTTCTGCGGCGGCCAAGCAGCCCGGGTGCAGCCAGGCGCCCCGTCCCGACAGCATCGCTCGAGGGTCGGGGCGGACCTGTGAGCCGACTGCCACGACCCTCAGGAGATCTGCACGACCCGTGCGTTCACGGCACCCGATGCAGGTTCGAACCGGAGAGCGCGATGTCTGGGGAGCGATGGTCGCCACCGTCGTTCTAGCCCTCGGTCAAGGGCGCCGCAGCGGCCTGACTCTCGGCCCCTTCATGCTGGGGCGCGGGCTGGGATGGATCCTGGGCGTCAGAACGGATGTCGATGCGCCAGCCGGTGAGACGGGCTGCCAGCCGAGCGTTCTGCCCCTCCCGACCGATGGCCAAGGACAACTGATAGTCGGGGACGATCACCTGTGCGGCCCGGGCAGCCAGATCGACCACCCGCACCGAGGACACCCGGGCCGGCGACAGTGCGTGCGCGATGAACGCGGCTGGATCCTCAGAGAAGTCGACAATGTCGATCTTCTCGCCACCGAGTTCGCTCATCACTTGGCGGACTCGTTGACCCATCGGACCGATGCAGGCACCTTTCGCGTTGACTCCCGGCACTGTAGGGCGCACCGCGATCTTGGTGCGGTGACCGGCTTCGCGGGCCAAGGCTGCGATCTCGACACTTCCATCGGATATTTCCGGGACTTCGAGAGCGAACAGCCCACGCACCAATCCCGGGTGCGACCGCGACACGGTCACCTGTGGACCACGCGGGCCTTTGCGGACGCCCACGACAACACACTTGATGCGATTGCCGTGCGGATACGACTCGCCGGGAACCTGTTCTGACGGCGGCAGGACCGCTTCGACCTTACCGAGATCGACGCGGACAACCCGGGGATCGGATCCTTGTTGAATGACCCCGGAAACCAAGTCGCCTTCTGTTCCGCTGAATTCACCGAACATCCGCTCATCGTCGACCTCGCGCAACCGCTGGAGGAAGACCTGCCGTGCTGTCGTCGCCGCGATGCGCCCGAACCCCTCGGGGGTGTCGTCATATTCCGCGCCGGGCTGGCCATCCTCACCTTCTGGTTCACGTGCCCAGACCGTGACATGGCCGGTCGCTCGATCGACTGAAACACGAGCTGAAGCCGCCGCGTCCCCCGTGCGCTGATATGCAGAGAGCAGCGCCTGCTCGATGGAGGACAGCACGAGATCCCACGACAGTTCCTTCTCTCGCACCAGCGCCTTGAGGGCATTCACATCGATGTCCATGGTCGCTGACTACCTCCCTTCGTCGGGTCGACGAAATTCGATCCGAACTATCGCGTGAGCGATGGAAACCAAGGGTATGTCCTGCGCTTGACCATCGACGTCGATAGTCACAGTCGTGTCGTTGGCAGCCACGATGCGCCCCATCAGCAACCGGTCATCGCGTTGTCCAGGATCGCTGGTGTCGGCACCCGCGCTTTCGGAATCGACTCCTTCGGTGTCGGTCAGCGTGACCTCGACCAGACGCGACACATTTCGACGCCAGTGCCGGGGCAGAGTCAATGGTCGATCCACACCCGGTGAGGTCACTTCCAGTGTGTACGGACCCGAGCCGATCACCTCGAGCGCAGTCGCAGCCGAATCGCGATCATCGAGTACCGCCGAAACCGCCTGGCTGATCGCTGCGATGGCGTCGAGGTCGATTCCCGCATCAGCGTCGACCACGACTCGGATGCGGGTGCGCCGCCCGGCAGCGCTGATCTCGACATCTTCGAGGTCAGCCCCCTGCCCGGCGACGACGTCCGCAAGCGACTCCTTGAGGGCCAGCGCTGCGGCCTGGCGTGTCGGCGATGCCATGGGGTTCCACCTCCTGTGCCGAAGAGTACTGGTGGTACGTGGCATCCTGGGGCAGCCGGTCATGCCCTGGTCATCGGGGGCCGAGGACGCTGCGATGCACGAAAGGACGGACCTGAGGATGCCAGCACGGATGCGTCGACGGACCCTGCTGGGTCTCGCCGTGGCCGCCGCCGCGGTTCCGGTGACCGCCGGCTGCACCTCCTCGACAGATCCCGATCCCAACCCATCCCCCTCCACGGACGAGTCGACCAACGACTCGGAGGCCTCGATTGACACCTTTTTGCGCGTCGGTGCTGCCGAGGCCGAGACCGAACTCATCGACCGATACACCGCCACGATCGCTGCTCATCCCACCTTGGCAGCCGCCCTCACCCCGCTGGCCGATCAGCATCGGGAGCACCGCGTGGCTCTGCAATCCCAGCCCGCACCGGACTCGCAGACCTCCCCCGCAGGTGTGAACGTTGCATCGGATCCGGCCATCGCCGTGAACGACATCATCGCCGCTGAACGAGCTGCCGCCGATGCACGCACCCTGGACTGCGAGCAGGCAGAGTCGGTCGAACTCACCCGACTGCTCGCGCTCGTTGCGGCCTCGGAGGCCAGCCATGCCGAAGCCCTCTCGTCGGCCAGCGAGACCTCATGAGCGATTCCGCATTCGATGCTTTGACGGCAGCGATCGACGGTGAAGAGGCTGCCGTCTACGCGTATGGGGTTGCTATACCTCGATTATCCGGGAGCCTGAGCGACCTCGCCCGCGGCGGCTTGGCCGCCCATCGGTTGCGGGTGATCTCGTTGCGCCAGCGCCTACCGGTTGCGCAGCAACCGCCACCGCCCGGCGGATTCGATGTCGATCCGCCCGTCGATGCGACGCAGGCGTCTGATCTGCTCGCCGGCGTAGAGGTTCGCCTCGCGGCGGTGTACGCCGATCTCGCCGCGCACACCTTCGGTGCCGATCGGCGCGACGCTGTGCTTGCTGCCCGAGAATGCGCCGTGCGTTCAGTTGCGTGGGGCGGCACACCGCAGGCCTTCCCAGGCCGCTGACCGACGCCATCGGCGACCTCGACGCGCACCAGCAACCGCTACCAGGTCCGCCAGGTATCCCAGGTCAAGGTGACCAGAAGAACCGCGACCACGATCAACAGCACGACTCGCACGAATTCACTGCCGCGAGACAGCGCTGTGCGCGCCCCGATGACTCCACCGACGACATTGGCCGCTCCCATCGCCACCCCGACAACCCACAGGATCGAGCCGCCGAGACCGAAGATGATGATGGCGGCCACGTTCGTGCCCACATTGACGATCTTTGCGGTGCCTGATGCCCGCAGGTAGGAGTAGCCAAGGGCAGCGACGAGCAAGACGATCAAGAACGCCCCGGTGCCCGGCCCCAGCATGCCGTCGTAGAACCCGATTCCGGCACCGCCGACGATGGCGGTGCCCATCCGACGACGTCGCGAAACCGAGTCCCCTTCACGCACCCCCCAAGTCGGTCGCACGGCGATGAGGACCCACACGCTCGCCAGGGCGATCAGAACAACCGGCCGCAGCACCTCCACCGGTAACCGCAGGGCGACCAGCGCCCCCGCGGCCGCACCACCGAACGCCGCGAGTGCCATCGGCAGCGCGGTTCTCAGATCCGGCGGTTCACGTCGTGCATAGGTCACTGCCGCCGCGAAGGTCCCGAACACTGAGGACACCTTGTTCGTCCCAAGAGCGGTAGCCGGTTGACCGGGAGGAACCGCGAGGAGCAGGGCGGGCACCTGCAGCAGGCCGCCTCCTCCGCTCACCGCGTCAACCCATCCGGCCACCAGCGCGACGAGGCACAGCAGGATGATCATCCACCATTCGACGGTGGCATCCCCGGTGAGCATGTGTGGTTACCGCCAGGAGCGGACGATGTCGACGACGTCGGATAATCGATGGGCGATCGCGTCTGGCTGCACATGGACATCAACAGCCTGGTCACCGAGCCGCGAATGCGGGATCAAAATGGCCCGCATCCCCACCTGCTGTGCCCCGTGAACGTCATCCCATGGGCGATCTCCCACGAACACAGCTTCCGCCGCCGACACCCCCAGTCCGTCGAGAACAGTTTCAAACGCGGCCAGATGCGGTTTGGCTACCGGTAATTCGCTGGAATACACGGCCACATCGATGTAATCGAGAAGTTCATCGCGCGCGAACACGGCTTCATGATGCTCCGATGGCCACATGGTGTTCGACAGCACACCGATTCCTAAACCATCGGCCGATAGCCGGGCCAGGGTGTCAACCGCATCCGGGTCGGCGACCGTGTGGGGATCCCACCCACGCAGATAGGCATGCACCGCGGCCGGATGCTGCGGCGAATCCGTGTCTACACCTGCCGCCGCCCAGATGTGGTCGAGCGTTCCGGTGCCATTGGCACCGCGGGTGGCCTGCTGCTCTCGCCACTGGGCGAGTTCGGCGTCCGCGAGCCGCTGAGCAAGGGTGGCATCGTCGGGGTTGTAGACGCGGGAGTATTCCTCCCATTGACTTACCAGGTCGATGTCATGCCATGGAGTCAGCGTGCCACCCCAGTCGAAGATGACTGCCTTCACCGTGACAGACCCCGATGTCATGAGATGAAGTTCGCGGCTACAGAGTCGGCGTTCGGGTCGTTCTCGCATAACCTGGCGATGGTGTCGACGACGTCGTCGACACGAACATCGAGACGCTCCCCCGTGGCGCGGTCTTTGACCTCGACGAAACCATCGACCAGTCGCTTGCCGACCACGACGATCGTGGGGATGCCGATCAACTCCGAGTCGTTGAACTTCACGCCGGGAGAGACCCCGCGCCGATCGTCGAACAAGACGCGCACACCCGACCGCTCGAAAGACTCCGCCAGACGTTCTGCCGCCTCGAACACTGCGTCATCCTTGCCCGCGGCGATGAGGTACACGTCAGCCGGGGCTACGGCACGCGGCCAGCACAGGCCCCGTTCATCGTGATGCTGCTCGGCAACAGCGGCCACCGCACGAGACACCCCGAGACCATACGAACCCATGGTGACGACCGTGGCCTTTCCGGACTCGTCGAGCACCGTGAGGTCCAGTGCCTCGGCGTACTTGCGGCCCAGTTGGAAGATGTGGCCGATCTCGATACCTCGAGCCATCACCAGTGTGGCCGCACAATTCGGGCAATCATCTCCCTCGCGAATCTCAGCAACATCGATGACCCCATCCCAGGAGAAGTCACGTCCGGCGACGAGGCCGTAGACATGACGACCGGGTTCATCGGCACCGGTGATCCACTGCGTACCCGTCACGATCCGGGGATCCACCAGATACCTGAGCCCGCGCTCTGCTCCCAGTGCCCGGGGGCCGATGTATCCCTTGACCAGATTCGGCTGTGCCGCAAAATCCGCTTCCTCGAAGGGGCGTGCCTGCGCTGGATGCAAGGCTGCCTCGAGGCGCTTGAGATCGATATCGCGATCACCGGGCACCCCGATGACCAGAGGTGCCTGACTGCCATCGGGTTCGGTCACCATCAGGACAACGTTCTTCAACGTGTCGCCGGCCTGCCAAGGTCGATCAGCACGCGCGGTCTCACCACGGGCATTGGAAACATCTACGAGTGTCTCGATGGTCGGAGTGTCCGGCGTGTCATGGACGGTCGCTGGTGGGAGTCCCTCGGTTGTCGACGGGGCCGGCGCCGGTGTCACCACCGCTTCGACATTCGCGGCGTAGTCGCACGATCCGCACCGGACGAACGTGTCCTCGCCGAACTCCGTAGGAGCCAGGAACTCCTCGCTTCGTGAACCCCCCATCGCACCGGACATCGCGGACACGATGACGTAGTCCAATCCGAGCCTGTCGAAAGTGGCGATGTAGGCATCACGATGTCGCTGATAGGACACCTCTAGGCCGGCGTCATCAATGTCGAATGAATACGAGTCTTTCATCACGAACTCCCGGCCACGCAGGATTCCTGCTCGAGGCCGCGCTTCATCCCGATATTTGGTCTGGATCTGATAGATCACCAGCGGCAGATCCTTATAGGAGGAGTACTCGCCCTTGACCAGCAGGGTGAACATCTCCTCATGAGTTGGTCCGAGGAGGTAGTCGCCACCCTTGCGGTCGACCAAGCGAAAGAGCGTCTCGCCGTATTCCACCCACCGGTTGGTGCGCTCATAGGGCTCCTTGGGCAGCAAGGCAGGGAAGTGCACTTCCTGGAACCCCGCAGCATCCATCTCGTCTCGAACGATGCGCTCGATGTTGCGGTAGGTGGCATAGCCGAGTGGCAGCCAACTGAACATCCCCGGCGCGACTCGCCGGACGTATCCCGCGCGCACCAGGAGCCGATGGCTGGGCACCTCGGCATCGGCGGGGTCATCGCGCAGGGTGCGCACGAACAAGGTCGACATTCTCAACATGGCTTGCTCAACATGGCTTGTCACTCCTGAGTCGGCAGTCTGTTGAGGATAGCGATCGGCCGAAGCATCGTGTAAGACCACGCCCTAGGCCCGGCACGAACACAGTGCCCAGCAGCTACAGCAGCTACAGCAGCACGGTGGCGAAACGACCGGAATCGGCGAATCCGACCGACCGATACGTTCTGCGCGCCGGCGTGTTGTAGTCGTTGACATACAGGCTCACGACCGGCGCGATATTACGGAGCGCGTACGCGACCACCGCCGACATCCCCGGCTCGGCGAGACCTCGTCCACGCCGACTCGGTTCGACCCACACCCCCTGAATCTGGCAGGCCTGTGAACTCACCGCACCGATCTCGGCCTTGAAGACCACCTGCCCGTCTTCGATCCGCGCTAGTGCGCGACCTTCACGGATCAGCTCGGCAACCCGTGCACGGTAGGTTCCGTGCGCTCCCCCCGCGACCGGGGAGACTCCGACCTCCTCGGTGAACATCGCGATACAGGCTGGCAGCAGCGCATCCAATTCATCGGCTCGCACGAGGCGCACGCTCGGATCGATCGGCAGCGACGACGGGTGATCGATGGTCAACAGTGGCTGGTTCGACCGGACCTCGCGCGGGATCCCCCAACCCGGTTCGATCAACCGCCACAGGTCGAGGACCTCATCCGCGAATCCCACGAGTGACGATCCTCGTCGGCCGGTTAGTCTCAACCTGGCCGCGAACGCGGCGCGGGCAGCATCATCGGTGGCCATCGGAACGACATTGGCACCCAGGAACAGCGCACTTCGCACAACACCGCCGCTGTCGTATCCCCAGGCTTCAAAGCCCATCCGAGACAGATCCCCACCGACAGCTTCCATCCGAGAGGCGATGAAGCAGTGGCCGGCCGGTGATTGATCGATCAGCCGTCGAACGTCGGGCGCGTCGGATGCGCGCAGCGAACGCACCTGCGCGGTCATCACCGGTTCATTATGCCGGTGATGGACTCGTCCGGAGACGGTGACCGATTCGTCAGGAGACGGTGACGACGGCACCGCCAGCGGCGCTGTCGTCCTCCATCGGATCGACTCCCATCTCTTCGGCCAACCTCATGGCCTCTTCGATGAGAGTCTCCACGATCTGCGCCTCGGGAACGGTCTTGATGACCTCGCCCTTGACGAAGATCTGACCCTTGCCGTTGCCTGACGCGACCCCGAGGTCCGCCTCGCGTGCCTCTCCCGGGCCGTTGACCACGCAGCCCATCACGGCAACTCGCAACGGCACCTCCAGACCTTCGAGTCCAGCGGTCACCTGCTCGGCCAAGGTGTACACGTCCACCTGAGCGCGACCACATGACGGGCACGAGACGATCTCCAAGCCCCGTTGACGAAGGTTCAATGACTCGAGGATCCCGATACCGACCTTGACCTCCTCCACCGGAGGAGCAGACAGGGACACCCGGATGGTGTCGCCGATGCCCTGGGACAGCAGCGCACCGAATGCGACCGCCGACTTGATCGTGCCCTGGAACGCGGGTCCCGCTTCGGTAACGCCCAGATGCAGCGGATAGTCAGCCTGCTCGGACAGCAGCGTGTAGGCCTGCACCATGGTGACCGGGTCATGGTGCTTGACCGAGATGACGATGTCGGAGAAGCCGTGATCTTCGAACAGCGAGGCCTCCCACAACGCCGACTCGACCAGAGCCTCCGGTGTGGCCTTGCCGTACTTCGCCATCAACCGGGGGTCCAGCGATCCGGCGTTCACGCCGATTCGGATCGGTGTTCCCATGTCCTTCGCGGCACGCGCGATCTCGGCGACCTTGTCATCGAACTTCTTGATGTTTCCCGGATTCACTCGCACGCCGGCGCATCCGGCCTCGAGAGCCGCGAAGACGTACTTGGGTTGGAAGTGGATGTCGGCGACGACGGGGATCCCGGACTTCTTCGCGATCGCCGGAAGGGCATCAGCATCGTCTTGGCTGGGCACGGCCACCCGCACGATCTGGCATCCAGAAGCGGTCAGTTCGGCGATCTGCTGCAAGGTCGCGTTGATATCAGCGGTCAGTGTCGTCGTCATCGACTGAACGCTCACCGGGGCGTCTCCGCCAACAGCCACGGGATGGGTGTCATGGCGCAGCAGCACCTGACGGGTGGGGCGACGTGGATGCAAGATGGGTGGCGGAGGGGCGGGGATCCCGAGGTCGATGCTCACCACACCAGTATCCCCGACATGCACAGATTCCTCAGGTCGAGGCACCCACCGAGACTCAGAACAGGCTCAGGGGGCGCACCAGATCGGCGAAGATGACGACGCCGCCGACGACGATGAGGACCATTGCCACCCCGTAGGCGACCGGGAGCATCCGAGCAATGTCAACGGGTCCGGGGTCGGGTTTCCCGCGGATCCGGGCAATTCTGCGTCGCAGACCCTCGTACAGCGCTCCGGCAACATGGCCGCCGTCAAGCGGCAGGATCGGCAGCAGATTGAACAGGAACAAGAACAGGTTCAATGACGCGGCCAGACTCAAGAAGATGGCCATTTTCGCAGGGAAGGATTCCTCGGACGCGACGATGTCACCCCCGAGGCGACTGGCTCCCACGACGCTGACCGGAGAGTTGATGGATCTCTCCTCCCCGCCGATGAGCGTGTCGGTCACCAGTTCGTACAACCGCACCGGCAGTCCCACCAGCGCCACGGCCGAACGCTCCGTGAGATCCCACATCTCGGCGGGCACACTGGACAGCGGTTGACTGACGTAGATGAAATCCGGTCGGACCCCGAGGAATCCCGTCGTGACGGTCTGCGCAGTCTCTTGACCCGCCTCATCGACGACGGGTCGGGTGATCGTGATCAGGTCCACGGTGAGCGCCTGCTCGACGCCCTCACGTTCGATGACCAACGACACCGGTCCCGGTGGGGTGTCGCGGATCAGAGTGGTCAATTCATCCCAGTTCGCGACCGCTTGGCCGGTAAACCGGGTGATGACGTCACCGGGTTGCAGTCCCGCGGCTGCCGCAGGTGTCGGGCCATCCGGGCATTCACCATCCGCGTTTTGGGCGCCCGCAGGATTCGTGCTGCTGGGTGCGCAGGCGACGACGGCATTCACCTGGGTGGTGGGCTCGGGCAGACCGATACCGACCAGCACTCCCGCGAACAGCACGAACGCGATCACCAGGTTCATGAACGGTCCACCCAGCATGATGATGACGCGCTTGAAAACCGGCAGCTTGTAGAACACTCGGTTCTCATCCCCGGGAGCGATCTCCTCGAGTGCCTGCTCACGTGCCTGCTGGACGAATGTCCCCACGCGACCGGTCGTCAAAGAGCGAGCCGTGCCCTCGGGGGCGTCCTTCGGCGGAGGCAGCATGCCGACCATCCGGATGTATCCCCCGACCGGGATCGCCTTGAGCCCATAGTTGGTCTCGCCTCGCTTGCGCGACCACAGGGTCGGGCCGAAGCCGACCATGTACTCGGTCACTTTGACCCCGAAAGCTTTAGCGGGAACGAGGTGGCCGATCTCGTGCAGCCCGATCGAGGCCATGATGATGACGAAGAACGCGATGATGCCGATTACTTCGAGCATCGCCTCACCTCCCTCTCTCCACGATCCGGTCATGCATTGGGGCCAGCCCCGATGATCTCAGCCGCCCGGCGACGGCCGTAAGCGTCCGACTCAAGGACGCGCTCGAGGGTCCAGGCGTTCCCCTCGACTCCGAGCGCGCCCTCGCCGGGCGGCCCGGCCCCATCACCACCCAGGTACTCCTGGAGGACGGCTGCGACGGTATCGACGATGCCGGTGAAAGTCAGGTCACCTGCCAAGAATGCCCCGACAGCGACCTCGTCGGCTGCGTTGAACACCGCGGGGGCTCCCCCACCGGCTGTCGCCGCCCG
>JAGYOB010000280.1 GCA_018399515.1 Candidatus Nanopelagicales bacterium | reverse complement strand
CCCGCCACGGCGCCCGAGGCCCCGCCGACGCCTGTCGCGAATGCGGCCGTGACCCCGCCGGCCCGCCGCAACTTCACCGGTGCAATCCTCCTCGGGCTGCTCGTTGCGGCAATTGCCCTGCACATCCTCGTCGATCAATTCACCCCCTACAGCTCGGAGGCGACGGTGCAGGCGCCCGTGATCGGCGTGGCCTCCAACGTCTCGAGGACCATCGTCGAGGTCAGCGTCGAAGACAATCCAGTCCTGCCCGCCAACGAACCACTCTTCACCATCGACCCGGAACGCTTCGCCGCAGCGGTCGCCTCCGCGGCGATAGTGGTGAACATCCCACTCGCCTTCCTGATCCGACGAGCTCGAGTCACGCGGCGCTGGCGATGCCGCTGCTCTCGCCCATGGCCGATTTCGCCGGCGTGGGCCGTCCGAAGACCATCATCGCCAGGATCCTGGATCCTGGGTCATGGGCTGACCCTCTTGGTGTCACCGACCAACGTGGTGGTCGTGGGCGGCCTGGCGATCGGCGGGGTGGGCTATGACAAGTACCTGAGGTTCATGTGACCCCTGCTGCCCGCACTCTTCGTCGTCGCGGTCGACGCGCTCGCGCTCGCGGCAGGCCTCACCTGGGCCGAAACTCCGGGACGCTCACCGATCGCCGACAGCCAGGCCCCATTTATCAGGACTGTCGGCCGCGTACACGGACTTGCCGACCAATCTCTTCATCCGGCAGTGTCATTGTCATCGTCGATCGACCAGCCCCAATCACTCCCCCGAGTGCAGCCTTCCGTGTAGAGACATCAACCCAGTTGAGGAGCAATCGTCCCCATGAATGTGCTATCCACCTTCAGTGCGCCCGCGCGCGGTCTGGTTGTCGCCGGTGCCGTCGCGCTGGTCGTGACCTTGTTGAAGACCGCCGCGCCGCTGCTCTCGCCGATCCTGCTCGCCATCTTTATCGCGATCGTCGCCACCCCGGCGCTGGCCTGGATGCGTCGCAAAGGGATGCCGAAATGGGGCGCGCTGTTCATCATCGCCTTTGTGCTGCTCGATGTCGGCAGCCTGCTAGCGCTGATTACGACCGGGGCGCTCGAGGGCTTTCAGGATAGCCTGCCGACCTATCAGGAACGTTTCGCGGCGCTGGCCCAGCAATTCGGCGGTCTGATGGGGGGCACCGGCGTCGACAACCCGGCCGAGGCAGCGACGGACCTGTTGGACCCGTCCAGGCTCACGGCCCTGGTGCCGAGATTGTTGTCCAGTGCCAGCGGCGTCTTTGCGACCGGTCTGTTGGTGCTGCTCACGGTGATCTTCATCCTACTCGAGGTGCCGGCGATACCGGGCAAGCTGAAGGCGGCTTTCAATCTGACCGCGACGGGCGAAGCGCGACTGAAGCGGCTGCTCGACAACATCAACCGCTATATGTTGATCAAGACGATGACCAGCTTCGCCACCGCGGTCTGTGTCTGGCTCTTGCTCAAATTCTTCGGTATCGATTTCGCCATCCTCTGGGCGGTGATCGCCTTTTTTCTGAATTTCGTGCCGGTCGTCGGCAACATCGTCATGATGATCCCAGCCGTCCTGCTGGCACTGGTGCAGGTCGACTTGGTCACGGCACTGATGGTTGCGGCCGGTTACCTGGTGATTAATACCGCGATCGGCAACGTCATCGAGCCGCGGATCATGGGTAAGGGGCTTGGCATCTCGACGCTGGCAGTCTTCATCGCACTGTTGTTCTGGGGCTGGCTATTCGGCACCGTCGGCATGTTCCTGGCGGTACCGCTGACCACGGCGTTGATCATCGCGCTCGATGCGAGCCCGCATACCCGCCCGCTCGCGATCTTGATGGGGCCAGCGATTACGGAGGAGCCCGCGGATGCCCTGTCAGCGGAGTCGAACTCGACCGGAACGGATGACTGAGGGGCCCAGTCCGTCCGGTCTTGGTCATAAGTCCGTTGCGCTACCTCCTCTCTGCGGGGGCGTCGGTCCGGCGTCTCGGACGGTGCGCTCGATCTCAAGAACGCAGTGACATTGCCCTCGTCCGATGTTTCGCGCAACGTCCGCACCTGCGGTCGACTTTTCCCGATTGCCCATGCAAGCTGTCGACTCGTCGATGCCGATTGGGTGTCCGTCCCGATTAACTCAGTGCGATTGCGAAGTCAATGCAGCTAAACATTGTTGGTCTACTCGTCGGAACCGTTTTATTTGCCTTTTCGCTGACGCCCTCGCTGCTACCAAGACCGTTTTTCATTCAGGGCATTCTTTCCGGACTGTCATTTTCGGCCGGCTATGGTCTTGGCGTTGCGACGGTCGCCCTGTGGAACTCTCTGCAATTGCCGGTGTGGCGCATGCGGACCGCGATCATCATCAAGTCCATCGCAGCGCTGCTATGCCTATTGGTCGCGGTGAGTTTTCTGTGGCAGGCGACCCATTGGCAGAACTCGCTTCGTGAAATGATGGGCATGGAGGAGTCAGCCGGCCTGCAACCATTGCTGCTCGGCCCGATCGCGGTGGTGTTGTTCCTGGTCCTGCTTGCGCTCGCGCGCGCGTTCCGCTGGGTGTTTCGGATTCTTTCGGTCAAACTGCGGCGTTTCGTGCCGCCGAGAATTTCACATCTCCTAGGTCTTGTTGCTGCCGTGGCGCTCTTCTGGTCCGTGATCGACGGCGTCCTGCTGAGCGGCCTGCTGCGTGTGGCAGATCGTTCGTTTCAGCAACTCGATGCGCTGATTCAGGACGATTTGCCGCGTCCGACCCATCCCGATCAGACAGGCAGTCTGGCTTCCCTGATCAGTTGGGAAGACCTCGGCCGCCAAGGCCGCAGTTTCGTTGCCGGCGGGCCCGACGTCGAAGACCTGAGCCGTTTTTTTTCGGCCCCGATGCCGGCGCCGATTCGCGTCTATGTCGGCTTGAACTCGGCCGACAGTCCCGAGCAGAGAGCACGTTTGGCTCTGGAGGAGTTGAAGCGCGTGGGCGGCTTCGAACGCTCGATACTGCTGCTGGTGACGCCGACGGGCACAGGCTGGATCGATGCATCATCGCAGGATCCGGTCGAGTATCTGCATCGTGGCGATATTGCCACGGTGGCGGCCCAGTATTCCTATCTGAACAGCCCGCTCGCACTGCTGACCGAGGGCGCATATGGCGCCGAGATGGCCCGCGCCCTTTTCTCGGAGGTCTATGGCTACTGGCGTAGCCTTCCCCGCGACGCGAGGCCGCGGCTCTACCTCAACGGATTGAGCTTGGGTTCGTTGAACTCCGATCTGTCGTTCGATCTTTACGACATCATCGATGACCCCTTCAACGGCGCACTCTGGAGCGGCCCACCCTTCCGCAACGACGCCTGGCGGCGTATGACCGATCAGCGTGATCCCGGATCGCCCGCGTGGCTGCCCCGCTTTCGTGGCGGGTCGGTGGTCCGGTTCATGAACCAGGACGGCGGATTGGACCGGGGCGACCAACCCTGGGGGACATTTCGGATCGCCTTCCTCCAGTACGCGAGCGATCCGATCACCTTCTTCAGTCCGCAGTCGGCGTGGCGTGAGCCGGATTGGCTGCAGGCACCCCGAGGGCCCGACGTGTCGCCTGACCTGCGCTGGTTTCCGCTCGTGACGATGCTGCAACTGGCTGCCGACATGGTGGCGGGCGTCACCCCGAAAGGCTTCGGTCACGAATTCGCGCCGGCACACTACATCGACGCATGGCTGGCGCTGACCGAACCACAAGGCTGGAGCGACGCCGAAGTGGCCCGGCTAAAGACGAACTTCGAATGAACGGCGAATCACGATCGCCTGCGCGCCGGGCCAAGGGGTCACCTGATTAGCAAGGAACGTCAGCCACCCGCC
>JAGYOB010000279.1 GCA_018399515.1 Candidatus Nanopelagicales bacterium | reverse complement strand
CTAGCCCGCGAACGCAACCAACCCGCGCAACCACCGTTCTGATCAACGAGTGTCGCTAGGTGGCGACGAGCAAGAACACCGCGAGCGCGATTGTTTGAACCAGCAGCAGATTGCTCGCATTCGATGCCAGCAGGTTGTGCGTGACTTCTTCGCTCGCCCGATCGGTGCCATTGCGCCGATGCCAGGCATAGCTGGAAAAGAACGTCGTCCATTCCGGCAGACTCGTCACCACACCGATCACGACACCGAGAATGGCTTCGGGCACCCCGAACGTCGTGCCGAGTTCATAAACCGTGTCACCCAGTGCGGTTCCCAGGAAATACAACGAAGCCAGCGCCGCGAGGATCAACAGACCCTGCAGCGCCACATAACCTCGCACCCCGGTGCGCACCTCGGTTGAAACGGCCGCAGCGTCTTGCGGCGGGTCTGAGCCCACATGCTCGATCGGTGCAGCACCATCAGCGGTGATACGTCGAATGACCAGGACGTACACCACATAGGCGACGAGGAACACCGGGATCACCCAGGCCGATTCCACCTGTCCGGTCACCAGCAGCAGGATCGGCACGATGATGCTGATAGCGATGATGAGGTGCTCGCGCCATAGTTGCCGAGTGAAGAGCCGCCGAGTTTGGCGGTACCACGCAGCGGCAGACAGCGCCAGGATCGCGTTAATGACATTACTGCTCAGGATGTTGAACGCGACCGTCGTCATGAAGCCTGTCGCGGCAACCGCGACAGCAGCCACGAGTTCGGGCGCGCTGGTGAGGTAGCCCAGCATCTGACCCGCACCTTGCTCGCTGAACTTCAACCGCTCAGCGATGCGCTTAGCCGGCATATACAGCAGATACTTCGCCACCGCGACGATCAGCACCGTCAGGATGACGAACTCGACGATCTCCCTCAGCATGTGCGCATCTCAGGCTTCCGTCCCGCCGCCATTGCCGCCGCCACCGCCTTGGTCATCATCCTCGGCATAGATGACATCGAGGCGACGCTGCAGATCGAGCAGATCGATCGCAGGAATCGCACGCAACAGCGGGATCCGAGCATCGAAGAAGCTGGCATTGACCTCCGGCTGGGGGCTGACGAACTGGGCGGGGTCTTCGGCGGCCCGCGCCATGTAGTCCACCCAGGCCGCGTTGTGCCGCAGATAGGCCGAGCGGGCCTGCTCCAGGCGGGAATTGATCGGCCAGATCCGCACATCCGCCACCCGCTGGCCGGCCTCGCCGATGGAGACCTCCCCGTCCACCGCGATGACCCGCAGCTCATCGACGAGTTCCTCTCGCTGCGCCTCGGTGAGGTCCTCGTCATCGAATTGCTCGAAGACCCCACGGACCCGGTCTTGGACTCCCCCCATCGCCCGCTCGGAGGCCTCCACGGCGGTGAACAGACGATCGGCCTGGACGGTCTGGGCGGCGAAGACCACCATCGCGGAGGTCGCCACGAGGGAGAACACCACGAGGACGGAGATACCCAGGGTCCACCAGAAGGCAGGGCTTTTCGATGGGCGCCGATTCACGCGCGATCCGACCTCGAGCACCTCCTGGGTCACCCACCCATACTGCTGCATAGGTAACGTGACCCGCATGCCGGGCGACACCCCTGTGATGATGAGCCCGCCGGTGTGGCGGGCCGAGTACGACGCGCGCGTTGACCGTCTCCGGGCCCAGTACGAGGCCCTGCCCCCCGGCGCACCGGTGCGGCTGGCGAAGCCGACCTCGAACCTGTTTCGTCAGCGAGCC